>QHSB01000252.1 GCA_003220335.1 Candidatus Rokuibacteriota bacterium | reverse complement strand
AACGACGCCCTTCGCCACGAGCTGCTGGCGCTCTAGCCGATGACCGCGCGGCCGGCGCGGCGTCCCTGGCTCCGCCGCCTTCTCGGCCTGATCGCGATCGTCGTGATCGCGTGGCTGGCGTGGGAGGCGATCACGTGGCCGAGCGTGCGCGCGCTGACCACGCGACCGCCGGCGACGACGGCGTTCATCGAGCGCTACAAGGCGCGCGAGCGCGCCGCCGGCCACACCCCGCACCTGGAGTGGCGCTGGGTACCGTCCAGCACCATCTCCGTGCACCTCAAGCGCGCCGTGCTCGTGGCCGAAGACATCGGCTTCTTTCGCCACCACGGGTTCCGCCCTCGCGCAGTCCGCTGCGCAAGGCGCGCGAGGCCGTCCTGACCTGGCAGCTCGAGCGCACGCTGTCCAAGCGCCGGATCCTCGAGTGCTACCTCAATGTCGTAGAATTCGGGCCCGGCGTGTACGGCGTCGAGGCGGCCAGCCGCCGCTACTTCGGCAAGGCGGCGGCCGAGCTGAACGAGGACGAGGCCGCGCGGCTGGCGGCGGGCCTGCCGCGGCCGCGCGCGTGGCACCCGGGGGTGAGCAGCCCGGCCTACCGCCGGTACGCGGAGAGCATCCGGCACCGCACGGACCGCGCCGAGCTGCCGGCCAGGCTGCTGCAGTGACCCGGGCGCCCGAGGAGCCTGTCGCAGTATCGAGGGGTGCCACGGCTTGGCCGGGGCGCCCCGAGCGTGTTGGGGGTATCGGGGGTCATTTCGGGCCCCCCATGTCCGAGGGAGCGTAGGAGAGCGAGTGGACACGATTCTCCAGCTGGTGCTGAACGGCCTGGCCGTCGGGTGCATCTACGGCCTGGTGGCCCTCGGCTTCGTCCTCATCTACAAGGCGACCGAGCTCGTCAACTTCGCCCAGGGCGATCTCCTCATGCTCGGCGCGTTCACCTGTTACATGTTCGTCGTCTGGTACGGCGTCGGCTACTGGGCCGCGCTCGCGCTGGCCGTTGCCATCGTGGCCCTCTTCGGCGCCGCCCTCGACGCGGCCATCCTGAGACGCGTGATCGGCCAGCCGCAGTTCGCCGTGGTGATGCTCACCATCGGCCTCGGCGCGATCTTCCGCAGCTTCGCGTCGATCACCTGGGGCTCGGAGATCTACACGCTGCCGACGCCCTTCAGCGCGCGCGCGACGCGGCTGGGCGGCGTCACCGTGAGCCACGAGTACCTCTCGATCATCGTCGGCACCGTGCTGCTGTGCGCGGCGCTGTACGCGTTCTTCACGTACACCAAGGTCGGCGTCGCCATGCAGGCGGCCTCGCAGAACCAGCTGGCCGCCTACTACATGGGCATCCCCGTGAAGCGGATGTTCTCGCTCATCTGGGCGATCTCCGCCGCGGTGGCCGCCATCGCCGGCGTGCTGCTGGCGCCGGTCTCGCTCATCGACATCAATCTCGGCTTCATCGGCCTCAAGGCCTTCGCGGCCGCCGTCCTCGGCGGCTTCGGGTCGATCCCGGGCGCGCTCGTCGGCGGCGTCACCATCGGCCTCATCGAGCTGTTCGCCGGCGCCTACCTGCCCCACGGCTTCAAGGACGTCGCCGCCTACGTCGTGCTGCTGCTCGTCCTGGCCGTGCGGCCGCAGGGCATCTTCGGCGCGGCGGGCCGGAAGAAGGTCTGAGCCGTCATGCGCTTTCTCTTCAAGACGTCCTACGCGCAGGAGCTGGGGCTCTTCCGCGACAACGTCCAGCGCAACTGGTACGTGGCGCTCTTCGCCGCGCTCCTGGTCCTGCCGCGCGTCGTGCCCGACTACGTCGGCGACATCAGCCTCGTCTTCATCTACGGCCTGTGCGGGCTGTCGCTGATGGTCCTCGCCGGGTACACGGGGCTGGTCAGTCTCGGCCACGCCGCCTTCCTCGGCGTCGGCGCCTACGCGCACGTGTACTTCGTCCACGATCTGGGGCTGCCCTGGATCGTCTCCGCCGCGCTCGCGTGCGTGCTGACGGCGGCGGCCGGCGTGCTCGTGGGCCTGCCCGCGCTGCGCATGACCGGCGTCTACCTCACCATCGCGACGCTGGCCTTCGCTCTGATCATCCAGGAGGTGTTCTCGCGCTGGGATCGGGTCACCGGCGGTCTCAAGGGCAAGCCCGTCGACAAGCCGGTCCTCTTCGGCGTCTCCTTCGCCCACGACGTCGCCTTCTACTTCCTCTGCCTGGCCTTCCTGATCGGGGCGCTGTGGCTGACGGCCAACCTCTTGAAGTCGCCGACGGGACGCGCGTGGGTGGCCATCCGCGACAGCGAGATCGCCGCGCAGTCGATGGGCGTCAACCTGGCGCTCTACAAGACGATGGCGTTCGCCTATTCCGCCGCCCTCATGGGCCTCGCGGGCGCGCTCTTCGCGCACAAGATCGGCTTTCTCGCCCCGGACATCTTCAGCGTGCTCCTGTCCATCCAGCTGCTCTTGATGGTCGTGGTCGGCGGGCTCGGCAGCCTGCACGGCGCCGTGTACGGCGCGGTGTTCGTCGCGATCCTGCCCGTGCTGATCTCGCAGGCGCGCGACTCGGTGCCGGCGTGGCAGGGGCTCGACCGGTTCGTGAAGCAGCCCGGCCTCGAGCCCGGCCTGTTCGGCCTCATCCTCGTGCTCTTCATCCTCTTCGAGCCGCTCGGCATCTACGGACGCTGGCAGAAGATCAAGATCTACTTCTCGCTCTTTCCGCTCTACAAGCGCGCCACCTTCAGGCGCCAGAAGACCTACATGCGCTCGGAGCGGCTGCGGTGAGTTTATTAACGGCGGAAGACCTCGCCATCAACTTCGGCGGCATCAGCGCGCTGGCCGGCGTCAGCTTCGCGGTCGAGCCCGGCCAGGTGCTGACGATCATCGGCCCCAACGGCGCCGGCAAGACGACGATCTTCAATCTGCTCAGCCGCATCTACGAGCCGACGCGGGGCCGCCTCGTCTTCTGCGACGAGGACATCACCTCGGTGCCGGCCCACGAGATCGCGCGGCGCGGGATCGCGCGGACGTTCCAGAACATCGAGCTGTTCCAGCACGCCAGCGTGCTGCAGAATCTCCTGCTGGGACGGCACGCGCACAAGCGCTCGCGCTTCTTCGAGGAGCTGCTCTTCCTGCCCCGGGTGCGTGCGCTGGAGCTGCAACACCGCGAGGCCGTCGAGACGGTCATCGACTTCCTCGACCTGCAGCCGTATCGCGACAGCCTGATCGTCAACCTGCCCTACGGCGTCCGCAAGGTCGTGGAGATGGCGCGCGCGCTGTGCACGCAGCCGAAGCTGCTGCTGCTCGACGAGCCGTCCTCGGGGCTCAGCGTCGAGGAGACGGAGGACATGGCGTTCTGGATCCAGGACATCCGGACGCTGCTCGGCATCACCGTGCTGATGGTCGAGCACGACATGACCCTCGTGAGCGCCGTCTCCGACCGCGTGGTGGCCCTGAACTACGGCCGCGTGATCGCCAGCGGAACCGCGCGCGAGGTGCAGGCGCATCCGGACGTCGTCAAGGCCTACCTGGGAGGCGACGCGTGACCGACGCGCTGCTGCAGGTGAGCAACCTCGAGACGTACTACGGGCCCATCATGGCCATCCGCGGCGTCAGCTTCGAGGTGCCGCGGGGCGCCATCGTGACGATCCTGGGCGCCAACGGCGCGGGCAAGACGACCGTGCTCAAGACCGTGTCCGGCGTGATGGACCCGCAGAAGGGCACGGTCACCTTCGACGGCCGCGAGATCCAGGGCCTGGACCCCGATCGCGTCGCGCGCCTGGGCCTGCGCCACGTCCCCGAGGGACGCGAGATCTTCCCCCTCCTCACGGTGGCGGAAAATCTCCGCATGGGCGCCTTCACGCGGAAGGACGCCGACGGCGTCACGCGCGACCTCGACATGGTCTATGGTTACTTCCCGGTGCTGAGGGCGCGCGCCCAGCAGCGCGCCGGCTCGCTGTCGGGCGGCGAGCAGCAGATGCTGGCCATCAGCCGGGCGCTCATGGCGCGGCCCACGATGATGCTGCTGGACGAGCCCTCGCTGGGCCTGGCCCCGCGGCTGGTCAGAGACATCTTCGAGATCATCGCGCGCATCAACCGCGAGCACGGCGTCACCGTGCTGCTCGTGGAGCAGAACGCCAACATGGCGCTGCACATCGCCCACTACGGCTATGTCCTGGAAGTCGGGCGCATCGTGATGGAAGATACCTGCGCGCGGCTGCTGGAGAAGGACGACATCAAGGAGTTCTATCTCGGCATGAAGGAGCAGAGCGTGCGCGGCACCCGGCGATGGAAGCGGAAGAAGACGTGGCGCTGAGCGGCCCCCCCACCGTGCACGGGCAGGACACCCTGCCGCGGCTCTTCCGTCACGTCGTCCAGCAGCGCGGCGACGCCGTGGCCATGCGCGAGAAGGACCTCGGCGTGTGGCGGGCCGTCACCTGGCGCGACTACGGCGAGCGCGCGCGGCGTGTCGGGTTCGGCCTGGTGGCCCTCGGCCTGCGGCCGCGCGACGTGGTGTCGATCCTCGCGGAGAACGGGCCGGAGTGGCTGTACACGGATCTGGGGACGATGTCGGTGGGCGGCGTGACCAACGGCATCTACACCACGGATGCGCCGCGCCAGGTCGAGTACATCGTCAACGATAGCGGCACCCGCTTCTTCTTCGCCGGCGACGAGGAGCAGCTCGACAAGATCCTGGAAGTCCGCGCGCGCTGCCCCGGGCTCGTGAAGATCGTCGTGTTCGACGTCGAGGGGCTGCACGGCTTCACCGATCCACAAGTGATGTCCTTCGACGACCTCCTCGACCTGGGCGCCCGCTACGAGCACGAGCATCCCGGCGCCTGGGACCCGCTGGTCGAGATCGCCCGCCCCGACGACCTCGCCATCCTCGTCTACACCTCCGGCACCACCGGGCCGCCGAAGGGCGCCATGCTGAGCCATCGCAACATCATCTTCCAGCTGGGCTTCACCGACTATCTCACGCCGCCGCGCGAGGGCGATCAGCAGCTGTCGTTCCTGCCACTCTCCCACGTCGCGGAGCGCACGTTCACCGTCTTCTATCCGCTGAGCACGGGCAGCACCGTCAACTTCGCCGAGTCCATCGACACCGTGCCCGACAACATCCGCGAGGTCGCGCCGGCGGTCTTCTTCGCCGTGCCCCGGATCTGGGAGAAGTTCTACTCCGGCGTCGCGCTGCGGATGCGCGAGGCGACGCGCGCGGGTCGGCTGGCCTACCGCTGGGCGCTCGGCGTCGGCATGCGCATGGCGGAGTGCCGGATCCAGGGCCGACGGCCGCCCCTCGCCCTGCGGGTCCTCGACCGGCTGGCCGACCTCATCGCCCTCGACAACGTGAAGCGCTCGATGGGGCTGCATCGCGTGCGCGGCGCCGCCACCGGGGCCGCCCCCATCGCGCCCGAGCTGATCAAGTGGTACATGGCGCTCGGCATCGACATGCGCGAGGTGTACGGGCAGACGGAGAACTGCGGCCTCGCCACCGCCATGCCCGCCGACCGCATCAAGCTCGGCACCGTCGGTGTCGCGCGCCCGGGCACGGAGATCCGCCTCTCCCCGCAGGGCGAAATACTCCTGAAGGGCCCGCACGTCTTCCTCGGCTACTACAAGAACCCCGAGCGGACGGCGCAGACGGTGATCGACGGCTGGCTGCACACGGGCGACGTGGGACGGATGGACGCGGAGGGATTCGTCACGATCACCGACCGGATGAAGGACATCATCATCACCGCCGGCGGCAAGAACGTCACGCCGTCGGAGATCGAGAACCAGCTCAAGTTCTCGCCCTACATCTCGGACGCGGTGGTCATCGGCGATCAGCGCAAGTACCTCTCCTGCCTGGTCATGATCGACCACGAGACGGTCGCCCAGTTCGCGCAGGAGAAGAACGTGCCGTTCACGAATTTTGCGTCGCTGTGCCGGGCGACAGAAGTCCAGGACCTGATCTGGAGCGAGATCGAGCGGGTGAACAAACAGCTGGCCCGCGTGGAGACCATCAAGAAGTTCCGCCTCATCGAGCAGCTCCTGACGGCCGAGGACGAGGAGCTGACCCCGACCATGAAGCTGAAGCGGACGTTCGTGAACCGCAAATACAAGGACGTCATCGACGGCATGTACGTCGAGATGTAGGGACGAAAGGAGCGCGCGATGAAGACAGCGATGCTCGTAGTGGGCGTGGTGCTGGCGGCCGGAGCGCTGGCCGGGGTGGCGCTGGCGCAGAACGAGAGCCGCGGCGTGAGCAAGACGGAGATCGTGCTCGGGATGCACACGGACCTGTCGGGACCGGCGGCGACATACGGCGACTCGTCGTCGAACACCGTAAAGATGCGCTTCGACGAGATCAACGACAAGGGCGGCATCCACGGCCGCAAGATCCGGCTGGTGGTCGAGGACACCCAGTACCAGGTCCCGCGCGCGGTGCAGGCCGGCGCCAAGCTGATCAACCGCGACCGCATCTTCGCGATGGTGGCGCCGCTGGGGACGCCGATGAACAACGCGCTGTTCAAGGACCAGTTCGACGCGGGCGTGCCGAACCTCTTCCCGCTGTCGGCGGCGCGCTCGATGTACGAGCCGTTCAACAAGCTGAAGTTCTACGGCGCCGCCTCCTACGTCGACCAGGTCCGCGCCGGTATCAATTACTTCGTCGCCAAGAAGGGCAAGAAGGCGCTGTGCGCCATGTACCAGGACACCGACTTCGGCAAGGAAGTGCTCGACGGCATCCAGATGCAGGCCGACAAGCTCAAGATCAAGGTCGCCGAGACCACCACGCACAAGCCCACCGACCAGGACTTCACCGCGCAGATCACGCGGCTCAAGGCCGCGGGCTGCGACCTCGTCGTGCTCGGCACCATCGTGCGCGACTCCATCGTGCCGTACGCGACGGCCCGGAAGATCGGCTGGACCGACGTCGACTTCCTCGGCTCGGCGGCCAGCTACGACCTCTTCGTCGCCGCCGCGCAGGGCGGGGTCACGGAGGGCCTGTACGCGATGGGCCTGACCGACATGCCGTACCGCGACACCCTCGGCCCGGCCGCACAGGCCTGGTTCGATCGCTACAAGGAGCGCTACAAGAACGACCCCAACATCGGCGCCATCTACGGCCACGTCGCCGCCGACCTCACGGCGCTGGGGCTCGAGAAAGCCGGCGCCGATCTCACGCTGAACTCCTTCGTCAAAGGGCTGGAGTCCATCCGCGGCTACCGCGACATCTTCAACGGCCCCGAGGCGAACTTCGGCCCCGACAAGCACCAGGGCGCGAACTCGTCGTTCCTGGCCGTGGTGAAGGGCGGCCGCTGGGTGCGCCTGACCGACCCGCTGGGCTTCTGAACATGGGCGCCGCATGAGCGTATTCCTGCACTACGACCAGAAGGCGCTCGACGCGGAGTACAACAACCGCGCGAAGGTGAAGGACGCGATGGACTGGATCGCGCGGTACGGCGCCGAGAGCGCGCGCGTCCGCGCCGAGCTGCCGATGCGCTTCGACGTGCCGTTCGGCAGGCATCACGCCGAACGGCTCGACGTGTTTCCCGCCTCGGGGGGCGGGCTCGCCGCCGGGTCCGGCCCCGCCCCCGTGCACGTCTTCGTCCACGGCGGCTACTGGCACCGCCTCGACAAGGCCGACTTCTCGTTCGTCGCCCGCGCTTTCCGCGAGGCCGTCACCGTCGTCGTCAACTACGCGCTGGTGCCGACGGTGGACCTGGACGAGCTCGTGCGCCAGGTGCGCGCCTCGGTGGCGTGGGTGCACGCCAACGCGCGGTCATTCGGTGGCGACCCGGCGCGCATCACGGTGTCCGGCCACTCCGCCGGCGGCCACCTGGTCGCGATGCTGCTGGCGACGGACTGGCCGCAGTTCGGGGTCCCCGCCGACGTCGTGAAGGCCGGCTGCGCCGTCAGCGGCCTCTACGACCTCGAGCCGATCCGTCTCTGCTATCTCAACGAGGTGCTGGGGCTCACGCCGGAGTCCGCGCGGCGCAACAGCCCGGTGCATCTGAAGCCCACCGGGCGCGCGCCGCTCGTGCTCGCCGTCGGCGCCGCCGAGGGGCCCGAGTACCACCGCCAGACGAACGATCTCGCGGCGGCGTGGCGCGCGCTCGGCGCCCCGGTCGACATCGTGGACGCGGCGGGCCTCGACCATTTCTCGATCGTGGCCGAGCTGGAGCGGCCGGACAGCGCGCTCGCCCGCGTGATCCGCAGGCAGATGGCGCTCGCGTAGCGTAGCCGCTGCGCCGGCCCGCCGACCCATATTTATGGTAATGTGGGAATGCGGATGAAGACGACGATCGAGCTTCCCGACGATCTCTTCGTGGCTGCGAAGAAGCGTGCAGCGGAATTGCGATGCACGCTGCGCACGCTCATCGAGCGCGGTCTGCGCAAAGAGCTCCAACGACCGCGCACCGGCCGGCGACGGCGACGACGCATCCGGTGGGTCACGGTGCGCGGCGGCGTCCCACCCGGAATGGACGTGGCAGACCGCGAATCGATGTACCGCTGGATCGGCCGGCGTTTTTGATCGCGGTCGATACGAACCTTCTCGTCTATGCGCACCGCAGCATGATGCCGGAGCATCGGCTCGCGCGTGCCACCCTCGACCATCTTGCCGGAGCGGGCGCGGGATGGTGTATCACTCAGCCGAGCGTCGCGGAGTTCTGGGCAGTCGCCACGCATCCGGCGGCGGCCGGCAGGCCGTCGTCAGCAGGTGAAGCGCGCGCGTTTCTGCACAGGCTGCTGACCGACGCGGGCGCTCAGCTATGCCTGCCCGGTCCCGGGTTCGCCGATCGGCTGTTGGCCGCGGCCACTCAGCTGAAGATCAACGGGCCGCACATCTTCGACCTTCAGATCGCTGTCATCGCGCTGGAGCATGGCGCGACCGAGATCTGGACGCACGATCGGAATTTCGTCTCCGTGCCCGGCCTGCCGGTGCACGATCCCCTGCCGCGCCGCCGGAACGGCTGATCTACGCGCTGGGATCGATCAGCGCCAGGCCCGTCTCCGGGTCGTGGCGCTTTCGCAGGTGACGCGGGGACTCGACCAGCACGACCTCCAGCGTCGGCCACACGTGCGCCTCCAGCAAATGGCCGCCGCGCGCCTCGCCGTCGGCGCGCCCGACGACGACGTGCGCGTGAACCTTCGGCTCGCCCTTGTCGAGCGCGACGTCGCCGAGCAGCGAGAGCACCTCCACCTGCTCGTGGAGCGGGATCTTCTTGTAGTCGCGCTTCGCGCGGTCGAAGTAGCCCAGCGTCACGTCGCTGAACGCGCCGATGGCCGTGAAGTGCGCGGCGCCGAGCTTCTGCGCCTTGGCGAAGGCCGTGAGCCCGGCCACCGGCTCGTCGCCCTTGTCGAAGATCAGCACCCAGGTCCGGGGGCCCGTGGCGTCGAGCAGGGTGGACTTCATCGCTAGACGACCTCGCGCACGCGGTCGCGGAGCACGGTGAGCGCGATCTTCTCGCGGTTCGGCTCGCCGCGGACGAGCGCCTGGGCGAACTTCGCCGCCTGCTCGAGCGTGATCTTCGGCGGCATGGGCGGCTCGAAGGGATCCACCACGGCCTGCACCACGACCGGCCCCGGCGTCCCCAGCGCGCGATCCAGCACCTTGCCGCACTGGGCCGGGTCCTCGACGGTGAGGCCGGTGGCGCCGCACGCCTCGGCGACCATTGCAAAATCGATCGGCTGCAGGTCGCAGCCATATTCGGGGTTGCCGAGGAAGACCATCTGCTCCCACTTGATCTGACCGAGCGTGTTGTTCTTGACGACGACCACCTTGACGGGCAGCCGGTAGCGCACGCACGTGGCCAGCTCGGCCATCAGCATCGACAGGCCGCCGTCGCCGACGAAGGCGACCACCTGGCGGTCGGGATACGCGAGCTGGGCGGCGATCGCGTAGGGCAGTCCGCACGCCATGCTGGCGAGGTTGCCGGACACGGAGTGCAGCTGGCGGCGGCGCGCGGGGATGTGACTCGCCCACCACGAGGTGATGGTGCCGCTGTCACAGGCCACGATCGCGTCGTCGCGCAGCCGTCGGCCCAGCTCGGCGGCGACGACCTGCGGCTTCATCGGAACGTCGCGCCGCGCGGCGCGCGCATCCATCAGCGCGTTCCACTCCTTCATGCCTCGCTGGGCCTTCTCGAGAAACGCGCGATCGCCATTGCGGGCCAGGAGCGGCAGGAGCGCCGTCAGCGTCCGCCGGCTGTCGCCGACGAGGCCGACGTCCACCGGATGGCGGAGGCCGATCCGCATCGGGTCCAGCTCGATCTGCACGCCGCTCGCCTGGCCGGGTTTCGGGTAGTACTCGATGTACGGAAAGGAGGTGCCGACGATGAGCAGCGTGTCGCAGGCTTCCAGCGCCTCCTGCGACGGGCGCGTGCCGAGCAGCCCGACGGCGCCCGTCGTGTAGGGGCTGTCGTCCGGCACCACGCCTTTACCGAGCAGCGCCTTGACGATCGGCGCCGCCAGCAGATCGGCCACGCGCTCGAGCTCGTCCCCGGCGCCCAGCGCTCCGCGCCCGGCGAGGATCGCCACCTTGCTGCCGGCGTTCAGGAGCTCGGCGGCGCGTCGCAGATCCTCGTCGGCCGGCAGCCGCGCGCTGCGCGCCGCGACGTCGGAGGTGTGGTGCGGGACGTTGCGCTTGGAGCGCAGCTTGTCGGCTTTCATCTCCTGCACGTCCACCGGGATCGTGACGTGCGCGACCCCGTGGTAGGTCAGCGCCGTGCGACAGGCGAGGTCGACGACGTTCTCGACGTGCGACGGACCCATGACGCGCGCGTTGTACTTGCACACGTCCATGAAGAGGCGGTCGAGCTCGACGTCCTGCTGCGTGTGGGTGCCGATCAGGTCGTGATAGGGCAGTCCGGTGATCGCGAGCACGGGCTGGCCGTCGAGCTTGGCGTCGTAGAGGCCGTTCAGCAGATGGATGCCGCCGGGACCCGACGTCGCCAGGCACACGCCGAGGCGTCCCGTGAACTTCGCGTAGCCGCACGCCATGAACGCCGCGGATTCCTCGTGACGTACCTGCACGAAGCGGATGCGATCCTGGCGCGTGCGCAGCGCCTCCATGATCCCGTTGATGCCGTCGCCGGGCAGGCCGAAGACGACTTGCACGTCCCAGTCCAGCAAGGTCTCGATCAATACGTCCGCCGCCGTCTGAGCCATGGTGTCCTCCCCGCGTCAAGCCCAGAGTGGGCGCTGCATCGCGGATGCCAGTGACGGGACGCGGCTCGACCGGATCAGGCAGAGATCGGCGCGTCCGGCGGCCAGCACCGAGTCGGCGTCGGGGCGCGCGTCCACGCCGGCGCCAACGAGCGTGGGGATGCCCGCCTCGTGACGGATGCGCTCGCTGAGCGCGATCGCCGCGAGGTCGGCTGCCGCATCGCGCCCGGCGGCGAGACTCAGCAGGTCGCAGCCACGCGCTGCGAGGACGCGCGCCAGCTCCACGAGCGCGTCGACGTCCTCGTCGGCGGCGAGCCGGACGGCGATCGGCCGCGCCATCGGCCAGACGCCGCGCGCGGCATCGAACGCCCGGAGCGTCGCTCTCGGATCGTCCGCGACGTCCAGCTCGAGGACGTCGATGCCGGATTGCGCGGCCGCACGTGCGCCGGTCGCGAAGTCGCCGGCGAGGCGCAGGCCGAGCCGGGCGCCGTGCCGTCGCGGCTGGTCGACCGCCGTCAGCACCACGAGGCCGACACTCCCCGGCGCGGCCGGGCCCTCGGCAACCAGGCGGTTGTCGAGCACGACCTCGCGCAGCCGGAACGGCATCGACATCGGCGGCGCTGTGACGACGGCCCGGCCGCTCTGGGCGGCCGCGCGCGCGGCGAACCAGTCCTCCACCGCCGCCACCAGCTTCGGGTCGCGGGTCCTCAAGTTCTCGTGGCTCACGCGGAGGCTGCGTGTGAGCAGGCTGTAGGCGAACTGCAAGGGCTCGAGCCGGCCATGATAGCGCTCGGTCTCCTCGAACCACTCGAGGCTGGTCTGCGCCGCACGCTGCAGCCCCTCCACCAGCGGCCGCCGCTCGGCCTCGTACGCCGCCAGCGCCGTCGCCACGTCGCGGCGCACACAGACGTGGTGCGCCAGCGCGATGGCGTCTTCCATCGCCAGCTTCGTGCCGGAGCCGATGGAGAAGTGCGCGGTGTGGGCGGCGTCGCCCACCAGCACGACGCGCCGGTCGTGCCAGCGCGCGTTGCGCACGGTCGGGAACTGCCGCCAGACGGAACGGTTCGTCAGGATCCGGTGCCCGGCCAGCTCGCTCGCGAAGAGCCGCTCGGCGAACGCGGCCGTCGCCGCCTCGTCCGCGCGGTCGAGGCCGGCGCGGCGCCACGTGGCCTCCGTCGTCTCGAGGATGAAGGTCGAATGCTCGCGATTGTAACGGTAGGCGTGCACGCGCCAGAGCCCGTGGGCGTCCTCCTTGAAGATGAAGGTAAAAGCGGGAAACGGAAACGTCGTGCCGAGCCAGACGAAGCGGTTCGGCCGCCAGTCGATCTGCGGGCCGAACCGGTCCGCGTGGGTCGCACGCACCCAGGAGTTGGCACCATCGGCGGCCAGCACGAGGTCGGCGTCGGCATAGCGCGCGAGGTCGTCCACCTCCGTCGAGAAGCGGAGGGTGACGCCGAGCGCGGCGCAGCGCCGCTGGAGGATCGTCAGCAGCGCCTGGCGCGACATGCCCGCGAAGCCGTGGCCCGTGGACCTCAGAATCTGGCCGCCGTAGTGCGTGTCGATATCGTCCCAGTGCGCGAAGGCCTGCGTGATGGCGGTATGGGTCTCGCGGTCGGCCGCCCGGAAGTTGTCGAGCGTCGCGTCGGAGAACACGACGCCGAAGCCGAAGGTGTCGTCGGCGCCGTTGCGCTCGACGACGATGATCTCGTGCGACGGGTCGGCCTGCTTCATGAGGATCGCGAAGTAGAGTCCGGCCGGGCCACCGCCGATCGAGACGATCCGCATCGCGCGCATTGTAGCGGAGGGACTGGGCGGCCCGGGGATTGCAGCCGCCCGCACACATGGACGAGATGCTACGCGAGTACCCGACGCTGGTCGGCGGCGCGGACGAGAACGCTTACGTCGCGCAGATCTGGGGGCGTGAGCGCGACGATGGTCGCTGGCAGGCGTGGCTGGTCTTCGTCCCCGTCAGGCGGGGGGAGCCCCGGCGCACGGATCGCGAGACGACCCAGTCCAGCCGCGACGCGGCGAAGTACTGGGCCTCGGGGGTGACCGCGGTCTATCTCCAGGGCGCGCTCACGCGCTCCGTTCCCCTGCGCGTCTCCGCCGCCTGATCGCCCTGGGCGCGCCGGGTACAATGAGCGGACATGCCCGAGTTCCTGCCGTTCGTCCGTAGCTGGTTCGACGCGACCTTTACCGAGGCGACGCCCCCTCAGCGCGACGGCTGGGACGCGATCGCCTCCGGACGCGACACGCTCATCGTCGCGCCGACGGGCTCCGGCAAGACGCTGGCATCGTTTCTGTGGGCGCTCGACCACCTGCACCGCCTCGGGCTGGAGCGCCGGCTCGAGGACCGCGTCTACGTCGTCTACATCTCGCCCCTGCGCGCGCTGAACAACGACATCGAGAAGAACCTGCGTGCGCCGCTGGCCGGAATCCGCGCCGCCGCCGAGGCGCAGGGGCTCGACCTGCCCGAGGTCCGCGTGGCCGTCCGCACGGGCGACACGCTGGCGGCGCAGCGGCAGGCCATGACGCGGCGGCCGCCGCACATCCTCATCACGACGCCGGAGTCGCTCTACATCTTGTTGACCTCGGCCGGCTTCCGCCCGGCGCTGTCGCGCGCGCGCTTCGTCATCGTGGACGAGGTCCACGCGCTGCTCGGCAGCAAGCGGGGCGCCCACCTGGCGCTCTCGCTCGAGCGGCTGCAGGCGCTGGTGCAGGAGGCCGGCGAGCCGCGGCCGCAGCGCATCGGCTGCTCGGCGACCGTGCGCCCGGTCGAGGAGGCGCTGGCGTTTGTCACCGGCGCCACCGCACGCGAGCCCGTGATCGTGGACGCCGGCTTCTCGCGCGATCTCGACGTGGCCGTCGTCTCGCCCGTCGACGACTTTCTCACCGCGACGAGCGACACGGTGTGGGACGCGACGCTGCAGCAGGTGGCCGAGCTGGTGCAGGCGCACCGCACGACGCTGGTCTTCGCCCAGAGTCGCCGATCCGCAGAACGATTGGCGCGCGACCTGAACGACCGCATCGTGGACGGCCGCGTCGCCGCGCACCACGGCTCGCTCTCGCGCCGCGCGCGGCTGGAGGCCGAGAACCGGCTCAAGGACGGCCAGCTCAAGGCGCTGGTGGCCACGTCGTCGCTCGAGCTGGGCATCGACGTCGGCGCCATCGACCTCGTCGTCCAGCTGCAGTCGCCGCGCAACGTGGCGGCCGCGCTGCAGCGCGTGGGGCGTGCCGGCCACGCCCTCTCACGGGTGTCCAAGGGCCGCATCGTGGTGACCAAGGGCGAGGAGCTGGTGGAGGCGGCGGCGGTCGTGCGCTCGATTCACGAGCGGACGCTGGACCGCATGACCATGCTCAACGCGCCGCTCGACGTGCTGGCCCAGCAGATCGTGGCGGCCGTGGCCGCCGAGTCGATCGAGACCGACGCGCTCTGGAAGCGCTTCATCAACGCGGCTCCGTATCGGACGCTGACGCGCGAGACGTTCCGCGAGGTCGTCCGCTCGGTGGCCGAGCCCCTGCCCCACGAGGTCAAGGGCGTGGCGCCGCGCGTGCTCTGGGATCAAGTGAACGACCGGCTGCATGCGCGCCGCGGTACGCGCTTCCTCGCCCTGACCTCCGGGGGCACCATCCAGGACGCCGGGCTCTACGACGTCTACGTGGCCGAGACCGATCTGAAGGTCGGTACGCTCGACGAGGAGTTCGTCACCGAGTCGCTGCCGGGCGACGTCTTTTTGCTCGGTTCCAACGCGTGGAAGATCCAGAAGGTGCGTGCCGATCGCGTGCTGGTGGAAGACGCGCACGGCATGTCGCCGACGATCCCGTTCTGGAAGGGCGAGCATCCCTCGCGCTCGTTCGACCTCGGCCTCGCCGTCGGCCGCCTGCGCCGTGACGCCGCCGGGCGCGTGGACGATCCGGACTTCGCCGACTGGGCGCAGCGTGAATGCGGGCTCGAGCCGCGGGCGGCCGCCGCGCTGCGCGCCTGGCTCGTGAAGGCCGGCGAGGTGCTCGACGGCGTGCCGGACGATCAGGGCATCGTGGTCGAGTCGTTCGCCGACGAGATGGGCGGCCGCCACGCCATGATCCACTCCGTCTTCGGCATGCGGATCAACGGCGCCTGGGGCATGGCCCTCAAGGAAAAGGTGCGCCGCGCGTACGGGCTCGTGGCCGAGGCCGCGCACGTGGACGACGGCCTGCTGTTGTCCTTCGCGCCCGGCCAGATCCCGCCCACCAGCCCCGAGCGGCTCGCGACGCTGGTGACCCCGGAGGAGGTCGACGACCTGCTCGGCCGCGCGCTGATCGGCTCGCCGCTCTTCGGCACGCGCTTCCGGCACGCGGCCGTGCGCTCGCTCTTCATCCCGCGCACATATAAAGGACAGCGCACGCCCGCCTACCTGATGCGCCTGAAGGCCGACGCGCTGCTGGAGGCCGTCGGCGGCCTGCCCGACTTCCCCGTGGTGGCCGAGACGCTGCGCGAGTGCTTCGAGGACGCGCTGGACGTGCCGCGCCTCAAGCGCATCCTCACGCGCCTGCACGACGGCGAGATGTGGACGCGGCACGTGGACACGCCGCTGCCCTCGCCGTTCGTCTACCCGCTGCTGCTCGCCTGGGACTGGGCGTACCTCGACGCCGGCCACGCCGAAGAACGGCGCAGCGACGCCGTGTCGATG
>QHSB01000586.1 GCA_003220335.1 Candidatus Rokuibacteriota bacterium | reverse complement strand
ATCTCCTCAGCCATGGAACGCTCCTTGTTCGACCATCTGAGTGTGCACCCGGCCGCGGCGGAAATCCGGGTGCGCGGCGATCGTGCGGAGCAGCGGCAGCGTCGTCTTGACGCCCTCGACCACGCAGGCGTCCAGTGCTCGCGCCAGACGCTCGATCGCCCCGGTGCGATCGGCGCCGAGCGCGATCAGCTTGAAGAGCAGCGGGTCGTAGTGAACGGAGACGACGCTGCCCTCGACGACACCCGACTCGACCCGGATCCCCTCGCCGCCGCCGGGCAGCGCCAGCCGCGTGATCGTACCCGGCGAGGGCAGGAAATTCTTCGCCGGGTCCTCCGCGTAGACACGCACCTCGATGGCGGCGCCGCGCTGCTCGACCTCGTCCTGCGAGAACGGCAGCGGCTCGCCGGCCGCCACGCGCAGCTGCGCGGCCACCAGGTCGAGGCCGGTGACTTCTTCGGTGACCGGATGCTCCACCTGGAGCCGCGTGTTCATCTCGAGAAAGTAGAAGCCGCCCTGCGGGTCCACCAGGAACTCGAGCGTGCCCGCATTGACGTATCCGATGGCGCGCGCGCCCGCGACCGCGGCGTCCGTCAGCCCGCGCTTGGTCTTCGTCTCGAGGTTCGGGGCCGGCGACTCCTCCACGAGCTTCTGATGACGCCGCTGGATCGAGCACTCGCGCTCGTGCAGGTGGACGACGCTGCCCTTCGTATCGCCGAAGACCTGGACCTCGACGTGGCGCGGCGCCTCGAGATAGCGCTCGACGTAGACCTGGCCGCTGCCGAAGGCGCTCTGCGCGCGCCGCGTGGCGGTCGCGAACGCGCCGGCGAGCTCGCCGGCGCTCGTCACCTTCGCCATGCCGATGCCGCCGCCGCCGGCGGCCGCCTTGAGGATCACCGGATAGCCGATCTCGCCGGCCACCCGCCCGGCGGCCACGGCGTCCGCGACGGGCTCGGAACTGCCGGGCACGATCGGCACGCCGGCGGCGGCCATGCGGCGCCGCGCCTCCGGCTTGTCGCCCATGGCACGGATCGCCTCCGCCGACGGCCCGATGAAGGTCAGGCCCCCCTGCGCGCAGGCCTCGGCAAAGCGCCAATTCTCCGAGAGGAAGCCGTAGCCCGGATGCACGGCGTCGGCGCCGGATTCGCGGGCAGCGGCGAGGATGCGCTCGACGCTGAGGTATGACTCGCGCGGCGGCGCGGGCCCGAGCAGCACCGCGCGATCCGCGTCCTTCACATGGGGCGCGTCGCGGTCGGCCTCGGAATAGACGGCGACGGTGGAGAGCCCGAGCGCGCGGCAGCCGCGGAAGACGCGACGCGCGATCTCCCCGCGATTGGCGACGAGGACGGTGCGGAACACGCTCAGGGAGCGGCGGAGACGGGCTCGGTGGAGACCAGGTCGCCGGCGGCGATGCGCCACCCGGACGCCGTCGGCGTCCAGCGGAGCTGCACGAATCCGATCGCGCGCGGGCTCTCGATCCGCACCTTGACCATCTGCTGGCGGCCGATCGCGGCGAGCCCGACCACCCGCGTGCCGGTGATACGCCCCGCGAGCGGCGCCAGGACCGCCGTCAGCGCGTCGCGGGCCGCGGGCTCGACCCACGCTGCGGCTCCCGCGCCGTCACCGGACTCCAGCGCCGTGCGATGGGCATCCACCGCTGCGGCCAGGTCGGCCGGCAGGGTGGCCGGATCGAAGTCGGGCGGGACCTGGACGAGGTCCGGCGCCACGGCGTCGGGGGACACGCCGAGCAGCGCCGCGTCGACGAACGGTGCCGTCGCGTCGCCGGTGACGCCACCGGCTTTCTCGAGCGTGCCGAGGAGCCGGCGCTCCCAGTCTGCGACGCGCGCGCGGGCGGCGGTGTCGCGCGCGAGCCGAGCGAGCACGATGGCGCCGGCAGCGGCGTGGCGTCGCTCCTCCTCGAGACAGCGCGCCAGGATGCGGCGGGTGGGGGGCTCGTACACGGCGTTCGTGCCGCCGAGGTGACGCGCGTAGACGGTCACCAGGTGCGGCTTGAGCACGGTGTAGACGCCGACGACGCGCTCGACGGTCTGCCGCGGACCCTCCGGGCTCTCGAGCATCTCCATGAATTCGACCATCGCGTCGTTCGCGGGCGCCGATTGCTGCGCGGCCGCCCGCAGCTCGGGCAGCCGCCGGCCCCAGAGATCGGCGTGCTGCGCGCAGTCCCAGACGTGGCGGCCGAACAGCAGCTTGGGGGGCAGCTCGGGCGTCAGCGCGATCCAGCCGCCGAGCACCCGCATCATGCGCTCCTCGGCGTACCGATAGTTGCGGATCCGCCGCGCGGAGTCGTCGACGGAGAGGTGGCCGGCGAGGCGGTGAGAGCTCAATACACCTGCGAGCGCTGCGTGCTCTTGATGAGCCGCTCGATCTCCTCGTCGGTGAAGCCGGCGAGCTTGCGCGCCTCCTTGGCGATCGAGATCGGCACCACGTCATGATGGCCGTCCTGGCGGCTGCCGCCCAGGTTGAAGCGCTCGTCGATCGTCTCCTGGAACTCGATCGCCCGGCGACGGCGCTCGGGGTCGCCGCGCGTCAGTTCGTTCAGCCAGCGCGAGCCCATGCGCACGTGCGTGATCTCGTCGGCCAGCACGTAGTCCACCGACTTCTCGATGATCGGATCGCCGATCTTCTGCGCGATGTGGATGAGCTGGTTGAACACGTCGCAGGCGAGGCCCTCGAGACCGCGGTTGACGCCGGCCACGCGCGCCGCCGCGTCTTCCGCGCACGCGCAGCGCCAGAGGATGGTGGACTCGGGGAACTCGCCCACGCGCCCGCCGAGATACTCGAGCAAGTCGAGGTACGTCTCGACGTGGCGCGACTCGTCCCAGACCTGTCGCGCCATGTCCAGCGTGAACTCCCAGGGCGCGTCGGGGAAGTCGTAGACGGTGCGGCCCGCCCCCTCCATCGCCTGGAGCTCGCCGACCATGATGCCGTGCACCCGCTCGCGGATGGACTCGCGGCTGGCGAGATCGGGGAACGGCGGCAGCCCCTGCTCGACCTTCAGCTCACCGACCTCCCGCGCGCGCATGCGCACGAACCGATCCTCGCGCGCGAGCTTGTCGTAGGCGATCGGTCGATCCACGCGTGGCCTCCTGGGGGAAATGAACCGCTGTTCAGCGAGTGTAGCCGATGCGCCGACGGCCCGCAAATCGCGCTCACGCGATCGGTCGCGGAGTATGCTCGCGCACCGCCTCGAGGAACTGCTGCGCCGCCGGCGACAGCGAGCGCTTCGTGCTCTCGATGAGACTGATCTCACGTACGAGCATGGGGTGCTCGATGACGCGTGCCCGGAGCCCCGCGGCGTGGGTGGCGGCCTCGTCGGCGGCGGAGAACGCGATCACCGCCACGCCCAGCCCCGCCTTGACGAGCCCCAACGCGGTCGGCACGTAGCTGGCCTCGTAGGCGGGCATCACCAGGTGCCCGATCGACTCGAAGGCGCGATCGACGAGCGTGCGAACGCTGTAGTCGGGGTCCATGAGCACCAGCGGCACCGTCAGCAGATCGTCCAGGCGCACCAGGGCGCGCTCCTCGAGCGGGTGCCCCGGCGGAAAGACCGCGCCGATCGGGTCGGTCAGCAGCGGCGAGCAGCGCAGCTCCGGATCGCGCTTCGTCGGGCTGCCGATCCCGAAGTCGGCCTCGCCCGACTTCACGAGCGACGTCACGCGCTGGGCGACGCCGTCGCGCAGCCGCACGACGATGCCGCGGTGCCGCGCGTTGAAGGTCGCGATGATCGCGGGCAGCAGCGTCGCCGCGACGGACGGCAGGGCGGCGACGGTGACCACGCCGCGTCGCCGTCCGGCGACGTCGCGGGCATTGACGGCCACCGCGTCGATCTCGCCCAGCACGCGCGCGACGACCGGCAGGAACTCGCGCCCGATCTGCGTCAGCGCCACGGAGCGCGTGGTCCGGTCGAGCAGCCGCACGCCGAGGGCGTCCTCGAGATGGCGGATGCGGACGGTGAGCGCCGGCTGCGACATGTTCAGCGCCTTGGCGGCGCGGGTGAAGTTTCCGAGGCGGGCGACGCCGAGGAAGGCCTCGAGCTCACGGAGGGTGAAATTCATAGCGGGACTATATGACTGCTATAAGAAATATTCAATTGCCTGAACATCGGTCACTGGCGCAGTCTCCCGGCACGCGCCGCGCGAGGCTCCCCCGGTTCAAGGAGGCTCTGATGAATCCACGACTACGCCGGCTGGTTCCATGTCTCTTCGCTACCGCCCTGCTGACCACCTGGGCCGCGCCTGGCGTCGCTGATGCGCGCATCACAAAGGTCGCCATCGATACGGCGCAGTCGCAAAGCCCGACGTTTGGCGGCTACTCGTGGCCGGGGGTCGGACAGTACGAGAAGGTCGTGGGCACCGCGTTCGGCGAAGTCAACCCTCTCGACCCACAGAACGCGGTGATCGTCGACATCCAGCTCGCGCCGCGCAACAGCCGCAAAAACGTCGAGTATTCGTTCGACTTCTACATCCTCAAGCCGAAGGACCTGAGCAAGGGCGCCCACAAGGTCATGTACGAGCCGCCGAACCGCGGCCGAAAGACATGGCAAAGTCTCGGCCGCGTCACCTCGGGCGGTAATGATCCGGGATCGATCACGGATCCGACCGAGCTGGCGAACGCCTTTCTGATGCCGCGCGGCTACACGATGGTGTGGAGCGGGTGGGATGCCTCTGCCGGCACCAGCTCCGCCAATTTCAACATGAGGATCGGCGGCTCGGGCGGACCGGGATCGGGGCTGCCGATCGCCACGAATCCCGATGGCTCGACCATCACCGGACCGGCGTTCGAATACATCATCATGTCGGGGTCAGCGGCCTACCCGCTGACCTATCCGGCGGCCACGCTCGACAAGAGCAAGGCAAAGTTGACCCATCGCGTTCACCTGAACGATGCGCCGGTGGAGATTTCCGCGTCGAGTTGGACGTACAACGCGACCGGAACGACGATCAACCTCGTTCCGGCGGGCTGGGTCGCCAACGACATCTACGAGTGAGATCTCGTCGCAGCCCGGACGTCTTCTGAACGATTTCCGTCATCTCGGCTTCAATCGGGCCGAGAACGGCAAGAAAGTTTTCGACGGCATGATGCAGTGGATCGCGGCCGGTGATGGCATCAACATGAACTACCGCTTCTCGCAGCCCGGGCGCACCGAGCGCAACCGCCAGGACCACCTGTTCGTCGAGGGTGTCTTTCCGTTCGCCAACGTGACAACCACGGATCCGTTCACCGGCAAGACGGACGGCCGCTACGCGCGCTGCGAGGCGACGGGGACCTGCCCACTCGGCGCGGAGATCTACTCGGCCAACGAGTACTGGGTGAAGGCCGCCTCGCTCCTGCACACCACTCCGGACGGCCGGATGGACCTTCCCGATTCGCCGTACGCGCGGAACTACTTCATCTCCAGCCATCAGCACGGCACCGGCAATGCGACGTCGAAAGGCAACTGCCAGCAGTTCCTGAACCCGCTGAATTCCGCGCCGGTCCAGCGCGCGCTCTTCCTCGCGCTGGACGACTGGACCAATGGAACGCCGCCGCCAGCCAGCCGCGTGCCGAAGCTCGCCGATGGCACGCTGGTCGCCCCACCGGCGACGCGCGCGGATGGGACCTATGTCGGCATTCCGGGCGTCACCTACACCGGCCTCAAGACGACGCGGTACCTGTTCAACTACGGGCCGGGATTCTACGAGACCGGCATCGCGACGATCAATCCACCGGTCATCACGCCGCCCTACGAGGACAATCCGCTCAACGGCCCCATCTATCCGAGCTTCGTGCCGAAGACGGACAGCGACGGCAACGACATCGCGGGCGTCCGCCTACCCGACGTGACGGTACCGCTCGCCACCTACACCGGCTGGGCGTTGCGCGCGGGGCCGCAAGCAAACGACGGGTGCGAGGGCTCGGGGCAGTACATCCCGTTCGAGAGCACGGAGGCCGAGCGCGCGGCCTCCGACGATCCGCGCCCCTCGGTCGAGGCGCGCTATCCGTCGTTTGCCGCGTACTCAAGCGCAGTGAATCGCGCGATCGACGGCCTGGTCAAGGATCGCCTGATGCTGTGCGAGGACGCCGACGGCGAGCAGACGCGGCTGCTCCAGGCGGGACTGGATGCCGGGGTGCCGGCGCCGCACGGAAACCTGCCGCCCCAGTCGACACCGCCGCTTTGCCACTCCGGAAAGAAATAGGAAGAGGAGACTTCAGTGATGTCAGGGCACCAGACTGCATGGTTTCGGAGATCGATGTCGGTCGGCATCATGGTCACCGCAGCGCTCCTGTTTTCGGTCGTCCCCTCATGCGCGCGGGTGACAAGGATCATCATCGACGCGACGGCGACCCTCACGGGTCAGGACATCCCGTACGAGACGCTGACGGGGCGCGCGTTCGGCGAGTTGGATCCGAGCGATCCGCTCAACACGCTCATCACGGACATCGACCGAGCCCCACGGGTGAACGGCAAGGTCGGGTACATCGCCACCTTCTTCATCGTCAAGCCTCTCGACCTGTCGCGGGCGAGCGGGCTGATGTGGCATGACGTGCCGAACCGCGGCGGCCGGATCACCATCACGCCGGACCTGCGCAACCTGCACGACGTCGGCTTGAGCAGCGGCTGGCAGGGCGACAACGCCGGCGCGACGGCGGTTCCCGCCAATGCTTCGACGCTCGCGCCCGTGCCCCCGAGCAGCAACGGCGGCGGCGCGCAGCCGCTGAACGTGATGGGCAACCCGATTCCGTACTTCCCCGCGAATTCGTCGAACAACGCCGGAGCGACGTTGACCACTCATCTGCACGAGACCATCGACGGCACCATCACCGAGGGCAGCACCGTCCCGAACAGCGACTGGAAGTTCTGCGGCGGCGGAACGTTCCTCGCGCCGACGCCGGTCACCACGCTGCCCGTGCGCCTGTGCCTGAAGGACGGCTTCGACGCCACGAAGCTCTATCAACTGGTCTACACCGTCAAGGACCCGTACGTCCTGGGCGCCGGCACGGCGGCGTTCCGTGACGTCGGAGCGTTTTTCAAGAACGAAGCCCAGGACGATCTCGGCACCGCCAACCCGCTCGCCCGCTCCATCAAGTGGGCGATCATCCGCGGCTCGTCGCAGTCTGGCAACTTCACCCGGCACTTCATCCATCTCGGAATGAACCAGGACGAGAAGGGGCGGATCGTGCACGACGGCGCCTGGCCGCTCATCGCGGGACGCCGCGTCGCCAACAACTCACGCTGGGGACAGCCGGACGGCGTGCTCGAGCTCTACCAGATGGGCAGTGAGGGCCCGCAGTGGTGGCACCAGTTCCCCGACACGGTCAGAGGCCTGCATCCGGCGGGCATCCTGGACCGCTGCGAAGCGACCAAGACCTGCCCGAAGATCGTCGAGACCTTCGGCGGCGCCGAGGTGTTTGCGTTGAAGATGACGACCTCCTGGGTCGGCACCTCGGCGAACAACGACATTCCGGTGCCGAAGAACGTGCGCCGGTACTACCTGCCCAGCTCGACGCACGGCGGCGGCAATGGAACGACCCGGCGTGGATCCGCCGCCGAGCCAGTGGCCCACGCTGGCGAAGAAGACCCTGGTCGAGCCGACCAAGGCGGCCATGGGATTTCCGGGTGGGGTTCCCGGCATTCCGGACTCGATCTTCCTTCCGGAGAACTTCATCTTCCCCGTGTTCGACTACGACTGGGGTCCCGAATTCAACGACAGCGACGCGACAGGTAATCCGACCAACGCCCCGCCGCCGATCCTGCACGTCATCAAGATGATGGTGCCGCGCGTGGATGGGGACGGCAACGAGCTGGGCGGCGTACCGACCGTTCAGCGCGACGCGCCGCTGGGCACCTATCTCGGCTGGAACATCACTTCCGGGCCCAGTGACGCCACCTACGACGGCCGGCCGTTCCACGCGGGGCAGGTCTGCAACTACGTCGGGGGCATGGTCCCCTTCGCGGTCAAAGCCGCGGATAAGAAGCCCGGCGACCCGCGTCTCTCGCTCGAGGAGCGCTATCATACGCACACCGGCTACGTCGCGGCGGTTACGGCGGCCGCGAACAACGCGTTCAGCCAGGGCTACCTGCTCGCCGCCGACCGCGACGTGTTGATCGCGCAGGCAAAAGACAGCGACGTGCTGTGCGTCAACTTCAACACGGTCACGAAGACGTGTCTGGATCCGTGACGCATATCGCCTGAATCCTCACTCCTCGCGCGGCCGGCGGCGCACCAGCGTCGCCGGCCGAATCGCGTCCAGCCCGAAGCGGCCGGTGATGCGATCCACCGCGCGCGCGAGGCGCTCGCGGCGCACGGCGTTGTCCTCGAGCAGCCCGAGCTGCCCGGTTTGCTCGGCCGTGAGCGCGGCCGCGGAGACGCCGATCAGTCGCACGGGCTGCACGAACCTCTCGCGCGCCAGGAGGATTGCCACGCGCCGGTAGAGCTCGAGACCGTCCTGGGTCGGGTCGCTCGTGTGGCTGCGCGTGAGCGTGCGAAAGTCCGCGAAGCGCAGCTTCAGCGTCACGCGCGCGGCGGACAGGTGCTCCGCGCGCAGCTCGCGCGCGACGCGCTCGGCCTGGCCGCGCAGCGTCGTGTCCAGGCGCGCGCGGTCGGTCGTGTCGCGCTCGAACGTCGTCTCCGCGCCCATGGATTTGGGCGCCGTCCACGGCTCCACCGGACGCGCGTCGCGGCCGAAGGCGAGGTCGTGCAGGCCGGCGCCGTGATCGCCCAGGCGCGCCACGAGCGTGGCGCGCGGCAGCCGCTGGAGCTGCCCGATGGTCGCGATGCCGAGCGTGGCCAGATCCTTCGCCGTCGCCTTGCCCACGCCCCACAGCCGCGCGATCGGCAGCGGCGCCAGGAACTCCGCCTCGCCGCCCTCCTCCACCACGACGAGGCCGTCGGGCTTGCGCAGATCCGAGGCGACCTTGGCGATGAACTTGTTGGCGGCAAGCCCGGCGGAGGCCGTGAGCCCCGTCTCGGTGTGGATGCGCCGCTTGATCTCCCGGACCGCCTCGGGCGCCGGACCGAACAGCGACGCCGTCCCCGTCAGGTCGACGAACGCCTCGTCCACGGAGACGGGCTCGACCAGCGGCGAGAAGTCGCCGAGGATGGCCATGATCTGCCGCGAGGCGCCCACGTACTTGTCCATGTCGACGGGCAGGAAGACGCCGTCGGGACACAGCCGCGCGGCTTTCGAGATGGGCATCGCCGAGCTCACGCCGAATACGCGCGCTTCGTACGAGCACGCGGAGACCACGCCGCGGCCCTTGGGATCGGCGCCGACGATGACGGGCCGGCCACGCAGCTCGGGATGGTCGCGCTGCTCGACGGACGCGTAAAACGCGTCCATGTCGACATGCACGATCGAGCGCTGCGAGGAGGCCACGCGGTCAGGCCCGGGCCAGTCCGACCTCGGGGGCGACGGAGGCGAGCGCGTTCACGACGAAGGCGATGTGGGCGTCGAGCTCCACGCCGAGCTCGGCTGCTCCGCGGTAGACGTCGTCGCGGCTCACGGTGCGCGCGAAGCCCTTGTCCTTGAGCTTCTTCCGCACGGAGGCCGCCTCGAGCCCGTCGATCACCTTGCCCGGGCGCACCAGCGCGCACGCGTGCACGAAGCCGGTCAGCTCGTCGCACGCGTAGAGGGCCCGGTCCAGCAGGCTCACGCGCGGAACGCCGGAGTAATCGGCGTGGGCGAGGATGGCCCGCACGATGTCGGGATCGAGGCCGCGCGCCAACAAGATCTCGGCGCCCTTGACGGGATGCTGCGGCGCGTGCGGGTGCATCTCGTAGTCGAAGTCGTGGAGCATGCCGGCGATCCCCCAGGCTTCCTCGGGAGCGCCGTAACGAGCCGCGTAGGCGCGCATCGACGCTTCGACGGCGCGGGCGTGCCGGCGGAGGCTCTCGCCCTTCGTGAACTCGGTCAGGATCGACCAGGCGAGATCGCGGGTGATGATAGAGCCGCCGATCGGGGGATCAGGCCCGCGTGACTGTTTGCTGGCTCCGCCACTTGTCGATGGACTTCTTGGAGAAGACCCAGCCGCCGTTCAGCTCCAGGCACGGGATGCGACGCTCGGCGGCCATCACGCTCAGCGTGGACTGGTCCATGGCCAGGTATCGCGAGGCCTCTTCCAGGCTCAGCACGTCCTTCGGGGTCACGCGCGTTCCTCCTTGTCGACGCTCTTGCGGAGCGTCTCGACCTCCGCCTCCAGCGTGCGGATCCGCTCCACCAGCTGCTCGAGCGCCTTCGTCACCGGGTCCGGC
>QHSB01000585.1 GCA_003220335.1 Candidatus Rokuibacteriota bacterium | reverse complement strand
GCTCGAGCGCGGCGCCGTCGTGGACGCCGTGCGCCGCCATATCGCCCGTGTGCTGGACGCGCGCAACCTCGTGGTGATCGTCCGCGACGCCGAGCGCGAGGACCTCGAGGTCGTGCTGCGCCTCACCGATGGCGCCGACGATGCACGGGAGCCGCGCCGCTATCCGCTCGGCGACATCGGGCTGATGTCCGTCGTCCTCGCCACCAGCCGGCCGGTGCGGACCGACGACTACGCGGCCGAGTGCGGGCGGCACGGCGTGGAGCCGATCCAGGGCGCCGCCGAGCTGCGGCACTGGCTCGGCGTGCCGATGACGGCCGGCGAGCAGGTGCTCGGCGTCATCGCGCTGCGCGGCGGGCCGCGGCCGTTCAGCGCCGCCGACGAGCGGCTGCTCCTCAACATCGCCCACCTGGCCGCGCTGGCGCTGCGCAGCGTGCGCCTCTTCGAGGAGCGTACGCGCGCCTACGGCGAGCTGGCGGCCGCGCAGGACCAGCTCGTGCGCACCGAAAAGCTGCGCGCGCTCGGCGAGATGGCCTCCGGCGTCGCGCATGACTTCAACAATCTGCTCGCCTCCGTGCTGGGCCGGGCTCAGCTGCTGATCCGCCGCGTGCAGGATCCGCAGCAGCTGCAGTGGCTGCGCGTCATCGAGCGCTCGGCCCTCGACGGCGCGCAGACGGTGCGCCGGCTCCAGGAATTCACGCGCATCCGGCGCGACCAGCCCATGGTGCCGCTGGACGTGACGCAGATGGTGCGCGATGCCCTCGACATCACGCAGTCGCGCTGGCGCGAGGAGCCGGTGAGCCGCGGCGTCGCGATCGAGGTGCGGACCGAGCTGGCGGCGGTGCCGCCGATCCTGGGCGACGCCGCCGAGCTGCGCGAGGCGCTGACCAACCTGATCCTCAACGCCGTCGACGCCATGCCCACCGGCGGCACTCTGGGCCTCGTCACCACCGCCGGCGACGACCACGTGGAGATCGCCGTGTCGGACACCGGCGTGGGCATCCCGCCCGCCGTGCGCGAGAAGATCTTCGACCCATTCTTCACGACCAAGGGGCCGCAGGGGACGGGCCTCGGGCTGTCGCTGACGTACGGCATCGTGGTGCGGCACGGCGGCTTCGTCACCGTCGACAGCGAGGAGGGCCGCGGCTCGACCTTCCGCCTGTCGTTCCCGTCGGCGGCCACCGTCGAGCCACCGACGGCGGCGAGCATGCAGGCCGACGCCGCGCCCGCGCGCACGCTGCGCTGCCTCATCGTCGACGACGAGGAGGCGGTGCGCACGGTGCTCGGCGACGTCGTCGAGTCCGCCGGCCACCACGCCACGATGGTCGGCGGCGGGGCGGAGGCGATCGAGCGCTTCCGCGCCGAGGCCTTCGACGTGGTGCTGACCGACCTCGCCATGCCGCGCGTCTCCGGCTGGCAGGTCGCGCGCGCCGTGAAGCAGATCGCGCCGCGCGTGCCCGTCGTCATCGTCACCGGGTTCGGCGTGGAGCTCACACCCGAGGAGCGCCGCACGCATGGCGTGGACCACGTGCTCGTGAAGCCGCTGCAGATCCAGGAGATCCTCGATGCCCTGGCCGAGGTGGCGCGCAACACCGCGCCGCCGGCCCGACCGGAGGACAAGCGATGGCCTTCCAGCACCTGATCGTCGAGCGCGCCGCCCAGGTCGCCACCGTCACCCTGAACCGGCCCGACGCCTACAACGCGCTGAACCTCGGGCTCGGGCGCGAGCTGTTCACGGCCTCGATCGAGCTCGACGAGGACCCCGAGGTGCGCTGCGTCGTCGTGACCGGCAGCGGCAAGTCGTTCTGCGCAGGCGGCGACGTGCGCGACTTCGCCGACAACCTGCCGCGCGTCGGCGCGCTCATCAAGGAGCTGACGACGTACCTGCACGGCGCCATCTCGCGCTTCTGCCGCAGCGACAAGCCGGTGATCATGGCCGTCAACGGCATCGCCGCCGGCGGCGGCCTCAGCCTGGCGCTCTCCGGCGACCTCGTGCTGGCGACCGAGTCGGCGAAGCTGACGATGGCCTACTCGAAGATCGCGGCCACGCCCGACGGCTCGTCGTCGTACTTCCTGCCGCGCCTGGTGGGACTGCGGCGCGCCATGGAGCTCTACTTCACCAACCGCGTGCTCACCGCGCGCGAGGCGCTCGAGTGGGGCCTCATCACGCGCGTGGTGCCGGACGCCGAGTTCAAGGGCGCCGTCGAGACGCTCGCGCGCGAGCTGGCGCAGGGACCGTCGAAGGCCTTCGGCGCCGCCAAGCGGCTCTTCCACCAGTCGACCTGGGAGAGCCTCGAGACGCAGATGGAGCTGGAGGCGCAGGCCATCGCCAACTCGAGCCGCACGGAGGATTTCAAGGCCGGCGTCACCGCGTTCGCGAACAAGAAGACGCCGCCGCCCTTCCGGGGGCGCTGACCGCCACCGCGAACAGCCGATCGCCCGGCAGCGCGACGCGCGCGGCCGGCACCCGACGGATGCGCGTGAACCCCGCGCGTCGGAGTCGCCCCCGCAGCTCCGCCCACGTCCAGCAGCGCATGACGAACGCGTTCCGCGCGACGGTGCTCTGCCGCCGCGACGTGAGCCGGATCTCCTCGCGCAGCAGCAGGCGCCGGCGCGTGGGATCGAGCCGCGTGTCCGAGCGGAAGGACAGTCGGCCACGCGGGGTCCGGACCGTCCGCTCGGTCACGGGCTCGAGCCGTTTGCGCGCCGCCGTCCGGCGCCAGTCGCGGACCTCGAGCAGCAGCACGCCGCCAGGCGCGGCCGCGCGTGCCAGCGTCGCGCAGACGGCGTTCCGCGCGCGATCGTCCAGCACGTCGTTCAGCACGCCGCGGCAAAGCGCGGCGGCGAACGGCGCCGCCGGGCGATACGTCGTGAGATCGGCGCGCACGAACACGGGTCCGGCGCCGACGGTCTTGGCGCGCGCGTCGGCGAGCAGCCGCACCGAGCGGTCCACGCCGACGACGCGGTAACCGAGCCGCGCCAGGGCGCGCGCGTAGTTGCCGGTGCCGCAGCCCGCGTCGAGGATCCGCGCGGGCGGCCGGACGCCGTGCGCGCGGAGCAGCGCCGCCAACCGGCGCACGCGCCCCGCGCTGGCGTCGCGCACCACGAGGTCGAACGCCCAGGCGAAGCGGTGGTAGAGCGGACGGTGCCAGGCCATCGCGCGTCGGGTATAGTGACACGCGATGAAGGCGCGCCTCTACACCCGCCCCGGCTGATCCTCCTGCGCCAAGACGAAGGAGCTGCTCTCGTCTTGGGGGGTCGAGTTCGACCCGATCGACGTCCAGGCCGACCCCGTCGCCCGCAAGGAGATGGAGCGTCTCGGCATCCCGCGGCCGCCCGGCGTCGCCCTCGGCGACCGCGTCGTGCACGGCTGGAACCCGGACGGCTACGCGGCGCTGCTGGGCGTGAGCTATCGAGCGGCGAAAAAATTCTCGCCGGCGGAGCTGGCCTCGCGGCTGGATCGCGTGCTCGAGGCCGCGCAGAAGCTGACCGAGCGCTTCGACGCCACGCAGATGGAGCACGTACCGTCCGAGCGCAAGCGGACGCTGCGCGACCTGACGTTCCACGTGTTCCGCGTGGGGCTCTCGTTCGCCGACGCCGTGGACCGCGCCGCGCTGCCCGAGGAATGGTTCGAGGAGCACGCGCCGAGTGAGCTCGTCACGGGCGCCGACGTCGCGCGCTACGGCGCGCTGGTGCGCGCGCGGCTCACCGGCTGGTTCCAGGGCGCCGGCGGCGACGAATTCGCGCGCACGGTGCAGACCTACTACGGGCCGCAGGCCGCCGACGACCTGCTCGAGCGCACGACGTGGCACGCCGGCCAGCACCTGCGCCAGCTGTACGTGCTCGCGGAGCGTCTGGGCGTGACGCCGCCGGCGCCGCTGCCGATGGAGGCGCTGGCCGGGTTGCCGCTGCCTGAAGCGCTCTGGTAGGGCGCGCCGCCGGCGCGCCGTCGAGGGACTCGGCGGCCTAGAGAAGCATCAGCACCCCGGCAAGGTGGCGAATCTCGAAATCGGGCGGTGGCACGTCGGGGCGGCGTGACCGACCATCGCGGTTGAGCCAAACGACGCGTAGCCCCGCCGCCTTCGCGCCCTTGACGTCGTCCACCTCGCTGTCGCCGACGTACAGGACTTCGTGCGGTTGAAGCCCCAGTTGGTTCAGCGCGCTCTGGAACACACGCGGATGCGGCTTGTAGGCCCCCAGGGTCTCGGAGATCAGGATGAACTCCACGGGCAGCGTGAACCCCCAGGCGGCGAGGTGCTCCCGATCGGCATTCGAGACGACGCCGGCGCGGACGGGCCCAAGCGCGTTCAGCACCTCGAGCGTTTCCGGATAAAGCTCCACGTTCGTCGTCACCTGAAAAAAGAGATCGACGTACGGGGTCGCATCGGCGTCGATGCCGAAGCCGCGCAACAGCCTCGGGAGGATGCGGGCGTGAATGTCCCGGAGCGTCCGAAACGGCGTCTCTTGCGTCGCCTCGGAGTAGAGGCCGATCCACGTCCGCAAGACGTCCTCGACCGGGAGGGACAACCCGTGGTCGGCGACGATCTGCCGAGGGATCAGCATCAAGTCCTCGTTCCTCAGCAGCGTGCCGTACGCGTCGAAGAGCACCGCTTTGACCGGCGTCAGCCCCGAAGCGCTCTGGTAGGGCACGCGGTTCATGACGCGGGAAATGTATCTGGCCGCAGCGGTGCCGGCTCTAGTTGTCGTCCGTCTCCCCCATCACCCACGACGCCGCGATCAGGATGAGGCCGAAGAAGAAGATCTCGAACGAGGTGAACAGGATCACCAGCGCGAAGATCAGCATCGGCTGATGCTCGGCGCCCGCGATCAGGAACGCGCCGATGATGCCGAAGAGCACGAAGGCGGCGCCGTGGACCACGGTGTAGACGAGCACGGCGCTCATCGGCGTCTGCTGCCGCAGGAGCGCGGCGCCGAGCAGCCGGGGCGTGCGCAGCATCTCACCGTGGATCGCGTCGATCGCGAAGAACCAGAGCGCGACGACGGCGGCGCCGATGATCCCGGCCACCACGCCCTCGCCGAGCACGGCGCCCCACGCGCCGACCAGCGTGCGCGGCAGCGCGCGGTGCAGGCGGAAGAAGTACCAGAGCATGGCGACGGACGCCAGGAGATTTCCGATCAGCACCGACCACCACGTGAGCTCGCCCGTCTTCGACAGTCCGAAGACCTGCACCATCGCGAAGAAGAACGCCTCGAAGCAGGCGAACAGGATGATGAAGCCGACGAACAGCGCGGGCTCGCGCTCGCTCACCGCCATCAGGCTGGCCGCGATCACGCCGAAGGCGATGAACGCGAGGCCGTGCAGCACGGTGTAGCCGAGGATCGCTCCCAGCGCGGGCTCTGCCGGGGCCGGCGTGTCGGCGCCGTAGAACACGAAGGCGCCGAGCAGGCTGGGTGTGTGGAAGGGACGGCCACGCGCGAGGTCGTACACGAAGAACCACACGGCGACGACGGCCGCGCCGATCAGGCCGGCGACGATGCCTTCCCGCAACACCGAGCGTTGTTCGCTCGCCATGGCCGCTCTCGCGCGTATCGTAGCACCCGCGTGCTGTCTGTGCTGGCGAGGCGTCCGCCTCCGGCTGGCGCTCACCGAGCCAGCGGGCGCCGCCCGCCGTCAGATCGTGCGCGCGAGCCGGAACCCGTAGTCGGAGTAGCGCAGCGCCGGCGGTAGCGACGAGCGGTGGCCGGCGGCGCTCCACGGATCGGCATGCCGCCAGGCTCCGCCGCGGCTCACACGGCGCGTGCCCATCGGCGGGCCGATCGGATTTGCGCCCGGGGAGCGCGCGTAGTAATCGTCGGCATACCAGTCGACGCACCACTCGTGGCAGACGCCGGAGAGGTCGAAGAGCCCGAGCGGGTTGGGCGGCGTGGCGTGCACGCGCGGCGGCCGGGTGAAGCGCTGCGCCGGCGCGTCGCCGGGCCAGGGCAGCCGCCCGTTGTCGACACCGCCGCGCGCGGCCTTCTCCCACTCGGCCTCGGTCGGCAGCCGCGCGCCCGACCACGCCGCGAACGCGCAGGCCTCCTCCCACGAGACGCCGACGACCGGCTGCCGGGGATCGTCGAAGCCGGCCTGGCCCCAGAAGGCGGGCGGGGACGCGCCGGTGGCGTCGAGATAACGCGCGTACGTCGCGTTGGTCACCGGTGTGACGGCGATCGCGAACGCGTCGAGCCGCACGCGGTGCACCGGCCGCTCGCACGGCGCCCCGTCCGCGTCGCCCATCAGGAACTCGCCGGGGGCGACCTCCACGAAGTCCACGAGGATATAATGCGCCCCATGAATGTCGCGGAACGGATGGGACGGCTGGGGACCGAATCGGCCTTCGAGGTGCTCGCCCGCGCCAAGGCGCTGGAGCGGCAGGGCAAGCAGATCATCCACCTCGAGATCGGCGAGCCCGACTTCGACACGCCCGAGCACATCAGGGACGCGGCCAAGCGCGCGCTGGACGCGGGCGCGACGCACTACGGGCCGTCGGCCGGACTGCCGGAGCTGCGCGAGGCCATCGCCAAGCACATCACCGAGACGCGCGGCGTCCCCGTGTCCGCCGAGCAGGTGGTCGTCACGCCCGGTGCCAAGCCCATCATGTTCTTCACGATCATGACGCTGGCGGGCCCGGGCGACGAGGTCATCTATCCGAATCCGGGCTTCCCGATCTACGAGTCGGTCATCAACTTCGTGGGCGCGAAGGCGGTGCCGATCCCGCTGCGTGAGTCGAGCGAGTTCGGCTTCGACCTCGAGCTGTTCGAGAAGTCCATCTCGCCCCGCACCAAGCTGATCATCATCAACTCGCCCGCGAACCCGACGGGCGGCGTGCTGGACCGGGGCCAGATCGACCGCATCGCGGCCATCGCTGCCGCGCGCAACGTGCCCGTGATGT
>QHSB01000251.1 GCA_003220335.1 Candidatus Rokuibacteriota bacterium | reverse complement strand
CAGGTACTGGTGAACCGGATCGGGGAAGAAGCGGTACGGCGCCTCCGGCATGTTGGCGGCAAGCCCCGTCGCCTCGCGGCAGCGATCGCGTGCCGCGAGCGCCGCGCTCCAGGCGCCGAAGCGCGCGAGCCAGCGGAGCTCGCCCGCGCCCTCCAGGCGCGTCAGCGCGACCAGCCCGGGGGCGTCGCGCAGGAGGGCTTCATCGGCGGCGAGGACGAAGGGCGTGAAAGGGACACTCTCGACCCGCGTGGCCGCGCCGTCACGGATCCAGAGGCGGATGGCGCGGCCGTCATCGGCGAGGGCGGCGGCGACGAGCCCGGGCGTGGGATCGGCGCCGAACAACAACGGGAACGGCGTGCTCAGCCGGCGGCTTCCTCGACGGCCGCGCGATACATCGTGGCGTCCACCAGGCCGACGAGCGCGCGGCCGGTCTCCGGCACGATCACGGTCGGGATCGAGCGCACGCCTTCGGCGACGGCGGCCTCGTAGTCCTTGACGACGGCCTCGCGGCCGGCGCCCGACTCGAGATCGGCGCCGAATCGCGCCATGTCGACGCCCTCGGCGGCCACGATGTCGGCCACCACGCGCGGGTCGGCGATGTTGAGGCTCCGGGTGAAGTACGCCTCGTAGAGCCGCGGATGCACACGCTCGAACAGCTCGTCACCTTGCCGCGCCACGCACTTGGCCGCCTCCAGTGCGGGCATGCTCCAGTTCGGCATCGTCGCGTGCGGCCAGGGCGTGAACGTGATGCCGTCCACGGAGGACATCTGGCCGCAGCGCTGCCAGCCCGCCTCGCGATACGTGCCCTTGAACGGTACGGGCGGTACGGGGGCGGGACGCAGCGGAAATGCGCGATGCTCGATCACCAGCGAGCCGCCTCGCTCGTTCTGAAGTCGCCGGAGGCGGACCGCCGCCGGATAGCACCAGGGTCAGAGGTAGTCGCTGTAGACGACGAGCCGGACGTCGGAGGCCATGCGTTGAGGATACACCGAACGTCCGGGGTAGAATCCGGGCTATGGTCCGCCTCTGGGCGGTGCTGGCCGCCTCCATCGTCCTCGCGGGCTGTGCCACCGGCCGCGTCTCCTTCGACAACGTCACCCCCGCCGCGCCGGTGCGCGTGCAGGCCGAGGAGTTTCGGCCCCAAGGCCCGGGAGCGTTCCCCGCCGTCGTGCTCATGCACGGCTGCCACGGCGTGTCGCCAGCCGTTCGGGGTTGGGGACGCTGGCTCCGCGCGCGCGGCTACGTGGCGCTCGTGGTGGACTCGTGGGCGTCGCGCGGCCTCGGCGAGCAGTGCACGCCCGGCGAGGATCTGCCGAACACGGCCCGCTTCGACGATGCCGTCGGGGCGCTGAGGTGGCTGCAGTCGCGGCCGTACGTGGACCGTGAGCGCGTCGGCATCATCGGCTGGTCGAACGGCGGCGCCTTCTCGATGGCGGCCGTGAACGGGCCGACGGCGGAGCGCGCGAAGCGGCGCGGTGTCGAGATCCCGCCGCCGGGCTACCAGGCCGCCGTCGCCGTCTACCCGGGCGCCTGTGCCTCGCTCATCAACGAGCTGTCGGTGAAGCCGCTGCTGATCCTCATCGGGGCCGACGACGACTGGACGAATCCCGCGGAGTGCGAGGAGCTGACGCTCAAGCAGCGCGCCAAGGGCGCCGACGTCACGCTCGTCGTCTATCCGGGCGCCGTCCACTACTTCGACGTCGAGGGCCAGCCGCGCGTGTTCCTGTCCGAGGTCGAGAACCGCAACGCGAAGACGGGCCGGTGTTGCGGCGCCACCGTCGGCTTCGACGCGGCGGCCAACGCGGACGCGCACCGGCGCGTCGGCGAGTTCCTCGCGCGCCACCTCGGCGGGCGGGCGTGATGGACGTCTCCGTCGAGTTCGCGCGCCATCTGCTCGGTGCCGTGGTGAATCTGCACGCGCTGGTGCCCAAGGCGCATCCGTCCTCGCGCATCCTCGGCAACGAGCGCATGGGCAGCGGCGTGGTCGTGGATCCCTCGGGTCTCATCCTCACCGTCAATTACGTCGTGATGGGCGCGCCGAGCGTCGACGTCGGCTTTCTGAAGGGCCGGCGCGTGAAGGCCGAAGTGGTGGCGCAGGACTTCGAGGTCGGCCTCGCGCTCGTGCGCGTCAAGCGCCAGGGCCTCACGGTGGTGCCGCTCGCGGGCGGCGCCGACCTGAGCTGCGGCGAGCCGGTCATCGCGGTGAGCTCCACGGGACCTCAGGAGCGGCGCCTCAGCGGCGGGCTCGTGACCTACCTCGGGGAGTTCGAGGCGTACTGGGAATACCTGCTCGAGCGTGGCATCGTCAGCAGCGCGCAGAACCCGGGCTTCGGCGGCGGCGGCCTCTTCTCGATGACGGGCGCCCTGCTCGGCATCGTCTCGCTGAACCTCAACGAGATCATCCGGTGCTCGCTCGCCATCCCCGTCGACAACTACAGCGAGCATGCCAGCGAGCTGCTGCGCTACGGCCGCGTCGTGAGCCGGCCGAAGCGCGCGTGGCTCGGCGTCTTCGCCCATGCCGTGGACGAGGGCGTGGTGGTGGCCGGCATCGTCCCGGAGGGGCCGGGCGACCGCGGCGGGCTGCAGGAGGGCGACGTGATCGTGTCGCTCAACGCCGAGGAGGTGCCGAGCCGCAAGGAGCTCTACCTGTCGCTCTGGCGTCACGGGCCCGGCGAGAAGCTCACGCTCGAGGTGATGCGCGACAACCGGCTGCGCCGTCTGGAGATCACGACGGGTGACCGCGCGGAATTCTTCAAGCAAGTCTAGAGCCGTGGCATAAGGAGGAGAGCTCGATGGACCTGGGACTCAAGGGCAAGGTGGCGCTCGTGACGGCGGCGAGCAAGGGCATGGGCAAGGCGAGCGCGCTGGCGTTCGCGACGGAGGGCGCCCGGGTCGCCATGTGCGCGCGCTCGGAGAGCGATCTGAAGACCGCGGCCGACGAGATTCGCACCGCGACCAGGGCCGAGGTCCTGCCCGTCGTCGCCGACGTGACGAAGAAGCAGGACGTGGAGGCGCTCGTGCGGCGCGTGACGGCGAGCCTTGGCGCGCCCGACATCCTCGTGGCCAACGCGGGCGGGCCCGCGCGCGGCTTCTTCGAGGAGATGTCCGACGAGCAGTGGCAGCAGGCCTTCGAGCTCTCGCTGCTCTCCGTCGTGAGGCTCGTGCGGGCGGTGCTGCCGGGGATGCAGGCGAAGAAGTGGGGCCGCGTGCTGACGATCCAGTCCGTCTCGGTCAAGCAGCCGCTGCCGGACCTGCTGCTGTCCAACGCCATCCGTCCCGGCACCCACGGGTTCATGAAGACGCTCGCCCTGCGCTACGGCAAGGACAACGTCACCTTCAACACGGTGTGCCCCGGCCGGATCCTGACCGACCGCCTGCTGGGTGGCCTCAAGGCCTCGGGCCTGTCGCGCGAGCAGTACGTGACGCAGCTCGGCGCCGACATCCCGATGGGGCGGGTGGGCACGCCCGAGGAGTTCGCCAACGTCATCGCCTTTCTGGCCTCCGAGCGCGCCTCCTACGTGACGGGCACGGCGATCCAGGTGGACGGAGGCCTGGTGCGCGGCCTGCTCTGAGCCGCCGCCGATGCTCGCCATCCGCGGCGCGTTCTCGCGTTTCTTCGCGGAGAGCGGTTTCTTCCTGGCGGCGGGGCTCGCGTTCTTCTTTCTGATCTGCTGCATCCCGATGACGCTGCTCGGCGTGTCCACGCTCGGCTTCGTGCTCTCCACCGAGCGCGCGGCCGACGAGGTGGTGGGACAGCTCGCCCGGAACTTCCCCGTCTACCGGCGCGAGATCGCCATGGTGCTGCTGCGCATCATCGAGACGCGTGCGCTGTCCGGCATCGCGGGCACGCTCGTCCTCGTCTTCTTCTCGACGCCGCTCTTCGGCGCCTCGCGGCTGGTCATGCACCGCATGCTCGGCGTGCAGGCGAGCGGGGGGTTTGTGCGAAACTTCCTGCTCGATGCCGTCCTCGTGCTCCTGCTCACGCTGCTGCTGTTCCTGGCGTCCGTGGTCACCGCGATCTTCCAGTGGTTCCAGGAGTACTTCCTCGAGGCGATCGGCGTGCCGTGGACCTGGCTCTACTGGATCGCCGTCGCCTTCAGCCTGTCGCTGTCCACCGGGATGTTCTACTTCGGATACCGCTACGTGCCGCGGCGCCGGCCGCGGGCGAGCGCCGCCGTCATGGGCGCCATCCTGACCGCCATGCTGTGGGAAATCGCCAAGCAGCTCTTCCGCCTCTACATCCGCCGTGTCGGCGTCTACGACCAGATCTACGGCCCGCTCGGCGTGCTCATCGCGTTCGTGATGTTCGTCTACTACACCTGCATCGTCTTCGTCTTCGGCGCCGCCTTCGTCGCCTCGCTGGACGCCAAGCGGGCCGGCCGGCGGCCGTCTGCATGACGCGCTGTGGTATCTTTTCCCCCGCTGTTCGACTCCGACCGGGAGGGCGCTCGACATGATGCTCAAGGGCAGGGCGGTGGTGATCACGGGCGGCGGCCGCGGGATCGGCCGGGAGATCGCGCTGCTCATGGCGAAACAGGGCGCGCGCGTCGTGGTCAACGACTACGGCGGGTCGTCGGCGGGGCTCGGCGGCGAGAAGACGCCCGCGGACGAGGTCGTGAACGACATTCGCAAGGGCGGCGGCGAGGCGGTCGCCAACTACGACTCGGTGGCGACGATGGCCGGCGGCGCCGCCATCGTGAAGACGGCGCTGGACGCCTACGGCCGCGTCGACGTCGTCGTCAACAACGCGGGCATCCTGCGTGACCGCATGATCTTCAACATGAGCGAGGAGGAGTGGGACGCCGTCATCAATACCCACCTCAAGGGCACCTTCGCCGTCACGCGCGCGGCCGCGCCCCTCATGCGCGAGCAGAAGTGGGGGCGCTTCATCAATATGACCTCGACCTCCGGCCTCATCGGCAACGTGGGCCAGGCCAACTACGCGGCGGCCAAGCTGGGAATCTTCGGGCTCACGAAGGTGACCGCCCTCGACATGGCGCGCTACAACGTCACCGCCAACTGCATCTCGCCGTTCGCCTGGACGCGGATGATCGGCACCATCCCCACCGAGACGGAGGCCCAGAAGGCGCGCGTGGAGAAGGTGAAGCGAATGGGTCCCCAGCACATCGCGCCCGTCGCCGTCTTCCTCGCGTCCGACGCCGCCAAGGAGGTCACCGGCCAGGTCTTCGGCGTGCGCGGCAAGGAGATCATGCTCTTCGGCCACGAGCGGCCGGTCATGCGCGTGCACAACGACGAGGGCTGGACGCCCGAGAAGATCGCCGACATCTTCCCGGGCACGCTGCAGCACCACCTGGTGCCGCTGGTTACGTCGGGCCAGTACTTCAACTACGACCCGCTCGTCTGAGCGGTCGTCGGCGTCACGCCAGGAGAGTCTATGCGGCGCGCGGCCATCATCGTCGGATTCGTCTTCGCGTCCGTTTTCATGTCCTCAGCCGCATTGGCCCAGCTGCCGCCCGATTCGTCCCTGACGATGGGCGGCCGTGTGTGGGTGACGAGCGGCTACACGCTCCACAGCATCTCCCGTTCCGAGCTCCGCTGGAAGGGAGTGGACAGCGTCGTGCCCGAGCTCAACGTCGACTTCGTGTGGAACCGACTCGTGTTCATGGGCAGCGTTGGCGGGGGGGCCATCAACCAGGGCGTCCTCATCGACGAGGACTTCCTCGACCGAGACCATCAGGCTCGGTCCTCGCGCACACGCTCCGATGTCGACGATGACGGGCTCTTCTACCTGAACACCGACGTCGGGTACCGCGCGTTGCGCTGGGGCACGCCTGGGCAGCTCGGCTTCGTCGATGCGCTCGCCGGATATCAGTACTGGCACGAGCGCTACGTTGCCTTCGGCGCCACGTCCGGTTTTCCGGGCGTCGTTGCCGCGATCTCGTCGAACGCCAAGGTCATCACCCAGGACTACTACTGGCACAGCCTTCGCCTGGGTGGGCGCACGCAGGTGCCGCTGTTCGGCGGACTCAGCCTCAAGGGGAGGGCGTTCCTCGTGCCGTGGTCGTACAGCATCATCGACGACATCCACCACCGTCGGGGTGATCTCCGGCACGATCCGAGCTTCCACGGCGAAGCCTCGGGCGGGCTGGGCGTTCAGGCCGATGGCGGGCTCACGTACCAGGTCTGGCGCGGACTGTCGGTGGAGGTCGGCTACCAGTACTGGCGGGTGAAGTCCGGCGAGGGGACGGAGACCGCGAGCTTCACCACCGGCGACGTCGACACCAGGCTTCTCGAGAACCGCACGGAGCGTTACGGGCCGTACGTCGGCGTGCAGTATCGGTTCTGATCGTCCACGTCATGAGACGCGCCGCCGCGGCCCCGATCTGCTACTCTCTCGGGGCCGCGGAGGGACACGATGAGCGTGGTGCGGAGCGACGAGACCGGGGGGCGTCTCCTCGGTCTCGCTCTGATCGCGCTCACGGCGGCCGGGTGCGTGAACGGACGGACCGTCGTTCCCGTCCGGATGCAGCCGGCCGCGCTCGCCACGCCGTCCGCCGTCGATCTCTCGTCGCACGAGGCGACCGTGCGCGGCATCGCGGGCATCATCGTGCGCGAGCTCGGGCTGCCCCTGCCGGAGACGGTGACGGTCTACGTGTACTCGTCGCGAGAGATCTTCGAGCAGGGCCTGGTGGACGACGGCCGCGTCTCTCGCGTCCGCGCCGCCGAGCTGAGCGACTTCGCGCTGGGCGTGGGCAAGCGCCGGCAGCTGCTCCTGCATCAGGAGCCCAACGTCGGCAGCGCGGAGTGGGTGCGGCTGGTGGCGCATGAGCTCGCCCACGTCTCGCAGATCGAGCTCGCCGAAGGCGAGGGACGCGCCGAGCAGTGGCTGGCCGAGGGTCTCGCCGAGTGGACGGCGTATCGCGTGCTCGAGCGCCTGCGTCTGGACACGGTGGTGCGGCGGCGGCTCGTGGCGGTGGAATCCGTGCGCGACCACCGGCCGGTCGTCGCGCGCCGCCTTGATCTCGAAACGCTCGGCACGCCGCGCGGCTTCACCGTGCGCCACCTGCGCGAGGGGTCGCAAGCCACGTACCAGCTGTCCTACCTGCTCGCGGACTACCTGATCGCGCGCGACGGGCTCGACCATGTCGTGGACTACTTCCGGTCCTGCGCCACGCGCGGTGACCGGCACGGCAAGTTCGCGGCCGCCTTCGGGCAATCGCTCGAGGACTTCGAGCGGGAGGCGCTGGCCCATCTGGCGAAGTTCTCGCACTAGCCGTACCGCTTCGGCGCTCGTTCTCCTGCTGGCCGTGGCCGCGTCGGTGCCGGCGGCCGAGCCTGCGATCCTCGTGGCGACCGGCGACGTGACGCCGACCGGCGCGGTCGTCTGGGCGCGCGGCCGGCACGCGGGAACGCTCGAGGTCCTGTACGGCGTCGTGGGCGGCGCCGCGCCGATGGCGCGCCGTGCGCTGAGCGTGACGGCGGGCGGCGACTTCACCGGCAAGCTTGCGCTGACGGGACTGACGCCGGCGACACGCTACGCCGTGCGCGTGAGCCAGGGCGAGACGCGCGCGGAGGCGGAGTTCGTGACGGCGCCGCCGCCGGACGCGCCGGCGCGCGTGACGTTCCTCTGGTCCGGGGACCTCGGTGGCGGCGGCTACTGCCGGCCGCTGGACGGCGGCTATCGGATCTTCGCCCCGATGCTCGATCGCCGTGCCGACTTCTTCCTGTTCGTGGGCGACACCATCTACGCCGACGTGCCGTGCGACAGGCCCGGCGTGGTCGCCGGCGCCGAGTTCCGTGCGCGCACGCTCGCGCAGTATCGCGCCCGCCACCGCTACAATCGCGAGGACGCGGCGCTTTCGGCGCTGCTGCGCGGCACGTCGGTCTACGCGATCTGGGACGATCACGAGGTGCGCAACGACTTTTCGGGTCCGCACGACTGGCTGATGCCCGTCGGCCGCCAGGCGCTGCTCGACTACTGGCCCATCGCGCCGCCGGCCGAGGAGCCCACGCGACTGTACCGGCGCTTCCGGTGGGGACGACTGCTCGAGGTCTTCATCCTCGACACGCGCCAGTACCGCAGCTCGAACGCCGACACCGACGGTCCGGGCAAGACGATGCTCGGCGCCGAGCAGAAGCGCTGGCTCGTCGATGGCGTGACCTCGTCCACCGCGACCTGGAAGGTCGTCGTCACGAGCGTGTCGCTCTCGATCCCGACGGGCAAGCCGAACGCGCGCGACTCGTGGACCGGCGTGAGCGCGTTTGGGTTGCCGGTGGACGGTGCGGGCTTCGTCACCGAGCGCGACGCCATCCTCGATCGCTTCCGCAAGCACGGTGTGAAGAATCTCGTGTTCGTGGCCGCCGACGTCCACCACGCCGAGCTGATCCGCCACCACCCGACGCCCGAGTGGTCGTTTCACGAGTTCGTCGCCGGCCCGCTGTCCGCGACGCTGGGGCGGCCCCGGCCCCTCGACAGCACGCTCAATCCGCGCTCGCTCTTCGGGCGCGGCGGCGTGCTGAACTTCGGCGAGGTGGTCGTCGAGCCCGCGCACCTGACCGTCCGCCTCATCGACGACACCGGTGCCGTGATGTTCACCCACACCATTGCTCCCGACTAACCCGATGACCCGGCGAGCGGCACCCCGACCATCGAGCGCATGTTGTGAACGGTCGACCACGCGAGCGGCGCCACGACCACCGAGACCGGGCCACCCACGTTTCGAACCGTGTAAGCGCCGTCGCTACAAATAAGGAGACCGCAGATGATCGACCTCACGTTGCAGATCGCCGAGGCCGCAGTCAGGGCGGCGCAGGGCAAGGCCAAGGCGCTCGGCTCTCCGATGACGGTGACGGTGGTGGACGAGGCCGGCCGCCTCGTGCTGAGCGCGCGCGGCGACGGGACCGGTTTTCTCACGCCGGAGACGTCACGGGCCAAGGCGACTGCCGCCGCCGCGTTTCGGCGCAGCACGGCCGAATTGACGACGCTCGGCGCGAAGGGCTGGGGCTTCTGGCAGGTGATGCCGATCGTGGCACAGGGTGAAGTCCTGCCGACGCTCGGCGGCGCGCCCATCGTCATGGGCGGACGGGTGATCGGCGGCATCGGCTGCGGTGGCGGCACCGGTGAGCAGGACCAGGAGTGCGCCGACGCCGGCGCGGCCGCGGTCAAGGGCTAGCCGGATCTCCACGCGAAGATGACCCACGCTCCCAGCGCGAGGGCGCTGAGCGCGACGCCGGCGATCTCCGGCACGCCTGGAGCGTAGCGCAGTGTCAGCGTCTGGAGCATGCGCGGGAGCCGTACTTCGAGGAGGCCGTCGGCGCCGCGGCGCGTCGGCACCGGCGCGCCGTCTCCCTCCGCGCGCCAGAGCGGATAGTAGGCGACGCGCGCGGACGTCCAGCCGCCCGCTTCGCCGGCGAGGGTGATGCGCCAGGCGCCGTCGCGCGCGGTCGGCAGGGCGACCGCGCTCTCCCGCGCGAAGACGACGAAGGGCGCCAGGGTAAGCCGGCGCCGGAACGCGGTGCTCTCGGCCAGCCAGCCGAGCTGCGTGTCGTCATCCTCCAGCGCGACGACGGCCACGATGCCCAGCCGGTCGGCCTGCGTCGAGAAGCGCGCCGGGTCCAGCGCCTCCAGTCTCTCGCCGAAGAGCGTGCGGCCGTCGAGTTGCTCGGCCAGCTGCGTGATCGCGCCGCGGCCGGCGTCGCCGCGGTAGACGAGGGCGGCGATGGGCGACGGATGCGTGAACGTGCCGTGCACGATGTCGCGGCCGCTCCCGACCGGCGTCAGCGCGGTCACGTGGCTGTGCGGACGCCACCAGTTGCCGCCGTAGACCAGGGGCACGCCCGACCGGACGAATAAAAGGCGCCCCGCCGGCAGCCGGCCGAGCAGGCTCCAGAAATCCGGCAGCCGCAGGCCGCGATCGATCGAGGATAGGGACGGCCAGACGGCGGCGCCGGGGCGGAGCATCAGCGTCGCGCCGCTCAGCGAGAGCAGCGCGAAGACGGCGGTGGCGCCGAGCCCGAGCGCGGGCCCGCGAAGGGAGAGGGCCAGGCGCTGCGTGAACGGCATCGCGTCGAGGCGTCGCGCCAGCCGCGCCAGACCCACGCCGCCGGCGAGGACCAGCGCGATCCACGCGCCGTCGACCACGCGATCGGTCGGCAGCCAGCGGATCCCGAGCCGCTCCAGCGCCAGGTGATCGAGCGCGGTCATTACGGCGGCCGCCGGGAGCCACCACAACGCCAGCCGCTCGCCGCGCGCGGCCGTGCGGTCGAGGAGTGAAGCGAGGGCGAGGGCCGCGAGCACGACGGGCAGGGGACGCGCGAGCTGGGCGGTCGAGAGCGTCCCCCAGGCCAGCGCGCGCGTCTCCGCCAGCCGGAAGAGCAGCGGCAGCGTCCAGAATGCGGTCAGCGCCGCCGCGAAGGCCAGGGCGCGGAGCGCCTCGCGCGTGCGCGCCCTCCAGGGCGCCCGAGCGTACGCGGCGAGCACCACGAGCACGACGGCCGCCGGCAGCTGCGCCGGATGCAGGAGCGTGATGACGGCGAGCAGCGGCGCAACCGCCGGCGAGAGCGCGCTGTCCTCGTCGGCCCAGCGCGCGAGGAGCCACAACAGCAGCGGCAGCAGCGCCCACGCCAGGCGCGCGCCGACCATCCCCGTGCGCACCCCGCCGTCCACGCCGCTCGCGAGGCCCGCCGAGAGCGTGAGCGCGACGAAGGCCGCCGGCAGCGCGGACCAGCCGCTGCCCGTCAGCCGCGCGAGCACGACGTACGTCGTGACGCCGGGCAGGAGGTAGGCGAACCAGAGCAGCGTCTGGTAGACCGTCCCGATTTCGAGCACGCCCGTGGTCGGCCACGCGAGGAGCGCGCCCAGGTATGCGAAGCCCGGAGGATAGAATTGCAATTCCGGATAGCCGGCCCACCAGCCGCGGTCCCACGCCCACGGTGCGGGGCCGTAGGTCATGACGTGCCAGACGCGATAGAGCTGGCCGGGATGGTCGTCGAAGCCGAGCATCGAGCCCCCGAGCGATGCCGCGGCGAAGAGCACGCCGAAGCCGAGCAGCAGCACGAGCGGAAGCACGAAGGGAGCATACCCTTGTATTTCCCGCTGGATATGCTTTAGTAACTCAAATGTCTTGCTGTCGGTGCAGCAAAACTCGGGGCTCAATTCCCCTACCGATGGAGACGCCATGACGAAGCTGAAGGGCTTGAAGTGTCGGGAGTGCGGTCGCCACTATCCGGCGGCCCCCGTTCACGTCTGCGAGTTCTGTTTCGGTCCACTCGAGGTCGACTACCGGTACGACGCCCTCAAGGGCGTGGTCACGCGCGAATCGATCGCCGCCGGTCCGCCCAGCATGTGGCGCTACAAGGACCTGCTGCCGATCGAGGGCGACGTCGCCGTCGGTCACCACGTCGGCTTCACGCCGCTGATCCGCGCGCAGAATCTCGCCGACGAGCTGGGCTGCAAAGAGGTGTGGATCAAGAACGATTCCGTCTGCCACCCGACCTGGTCCTTCAAGGATCGCGTGGTGGCGGTGGCGGTGACGAAGGCGCTCCAAGGTCCTGGCGACGCTCGTCTACAACCCGACGCTGGTTGCCGTGCATGGCACCTACGACGAGGTGAACCGCCTCTGCTCCGAGATCGCCGACAAGTACCGCTGGGCCTTCGTGAACGTCAACTTCCGGCCGTATTACTCGGAGGGCTCCAAGTCGTACGGCTACGAGATCGTCGAGCAGCTCGGCTGGCGGACGCCGCAGCACGTCGTCGTGCCCTGCGCGGGCGGCTCCCTGATCACCAAGATCTGGAAGGCCATCAAGGAGCTGAAGACGCTCGGCCTGATCGACGGCCCCGTGAAGACGAAGATGCACGCCGCGCAGGCGCTGGGCTGCGGGCCCATCGTGACCATGATCAAGAGCGATAGCGACGTGCTCAAGCCGGTGCGGCCGAACACGATCGCCAAGTCGCTCGCCATCGGCAACCCCGCCGACGGCTACTACGCCTACAAAGTGGCGAAGGAGTCGGGCGGCTTCGGCGAGCACGCCACGGACGAGGAGATCATCGAGGGGATGCTGCTGCTGGCGCGCACGGAGGGCATCTTCACCGAGACGGCGGGTGGCGTGACGGTGGCTGCCACCAAGAAGCTGATCGAGACCGGCGTGATCCCGCGCGACGAGTCCGTGGTCATCTCCATCACCGGCAACGGCCTCAAGACGCCCGACGCGCTCTACGACCGCCTCGACGCGCACGTCAAGATCAAGCCCTCGCTCTCGGCCTTCGACCGCGCGCTGGCCGACCTCAAGAACCAGACGAGCTGAGATGGTAGTGCGAGCCGCAGGACGTCGTGGGGCTGGGGCCCCACCGTCCGAGGCGAGCGAATGGACAAGGAGACGACGATGCCGGTGACGGTCCGTATTCCCACGCCGCTGCGCCAGGTCACGAAGGGCAACGCCGAGGTCTCCGCGAAAGGCGGCACCGTGGACGACGTCGTGGCCGACCTCGAGCGCCAGTTCCCCGGGCTGAAGGAGCGCCTGGTGGACGAGACCGGCGAGCTGCGGCGGTTCATCAACATCTATGTGAACGAGGAAGACATCCGCTTCATGGACGGCAAGAAGACGGCGCTCAAGGACGGCGACGCCGTGTCGATCGTGCCCGCCATCGCGGGCGGCGGCTGAGGTGAGGTGGCGCCGTGGCCCGGACGCGCGTGCAGCTGACGTTTCCCCCTAGCCTGATCCAGGAGCCGATCGTCTATCGCCTGGTGAAGGACTTCGACATCGTCATCAACATCCGGCGCGCCGACGTGAAGGCCGACTGCGGGTGGGTGATTCTGGAGATGGAGGCGGGGGAGGACACGCTCGCGCGCGGCGTGGCGTGGCTCAAGGGCAAGGGCGTCCAGGTCGATCCCATCGAGTCGGACGTCATCGCGTGATCGGCATCTCGGAGCGCGTGCAGGGATTCACCGAGTCCGTCATCCGCGAGATGACGCGCGTGGTGAGCCAGCTGGGCGGCGTCAACCTCGCCCAGGGCATGCCGAACTTCCCGCCGCCGAAGGAGCTGCTCGAGGCCGCGCACCGCGCGATCGACGGCGACTTCCACCAGTACGCGATCACCTGGGGCACGCCGGGCCTGCGCCGTGCCATCGCCGACAAGTATCAGGCGTTCTACGGCATGGAGGTGGATCCCGAGCGCCACGTGACCGTGTGCTGCGGCTCGACCGAGACGATGCTGTCGACCTTGCTGGCGGTGCTCAATCCCGGCGACGAGGTCGTCATCTTCGAGCCGTTCTACGAGAACTATGGACCCGGCTGCATCATCTCCGGCGCCCGGCCGGTGTGGGTGCCGCTGGAGCCGCCGGACTTCACGTTCGATCCCGACCGGTTACGTCGCGCCGTGTCGCCGCGCACGAAGGCCATCGTCTTCAACAGCCCCAACAACCCCTCGGGCAAGGTCTTCTCGCGCGCGGAGCTGCAGGCGATCGCCGACGTGTGCCTGGAGCACGATCTCCTCGCGATCACCGACGAGATCTACGAGCACATCGTCTACGACGGCCACGGCCACACGCCCATCGCGACGCTGCCGGGGATGGCCGATCGCACGGTCACGATCTCCGGGATCTCGAAGTCCTACTCCGTCACCGGCTGGCGCGTCGGCTACGCGGTGGCGCCGCCCGAGCTCTCGGTCGGCATCCGACGCGCCCACGACTTCGTCACGGTGGGGGCGCCGCATCCACTGCAGGAGGCGGCGATCACCGGGCTCCGGTTCCCCGACGCGTACTACGTCGGCCTGCGCGAGGGCTACCAGAAGCGTCGCGACCTGCTGTGGGGGTACATCCAGAAGGCCGGCTTCGTCGCCTGGAAGCCGAGCGGCGCATACTACATCCTCACCGACGCCGCCCACTTCATGAAGGCGGTCGGCGTGAACGACGACTACGCGTTTGCGATGTGGCTGATCAAGGAATGCGGCGTGGCCACCGTGCCGGGCTCGTCGTTCTACGCCCACACGGAGCTCGGCCGCACGAAGATCCGATTCTGTTTTCCGAAGACCGACGACATCCTCCGGGAGGCCGGAGAGCGCTTACAGAAGCTCCGTAGCCTTGTCTGAGATGGGGGGCCTAGAAGGGCCCCCCAATCCCCCCGACCGCTCGTCACGCCCCGGGGAACCCGGGGCGCGCCTCGTTCCCCCAAATCCCCCCGAACGCTCGTCACGCCGCGGCGAAGCCGCGGCGCGCCTCGACGCGCAGGCCATCTGGCGGGCGGCGCTCGCCGCCGGCAGCGTCGCCCCGCTCGTCGATCGCGCGCTCGAGCGGCTCCGCTTCGACCTGACGCATCCCTCCTGGCGTCACCTGCTCGTCTTCGGCTGCGGCAAGGCCAGCGGCGCGATGGCGGCGGCAGTGGAGCGCACGCTCGGACGGCGCATCACCGAGGGGCTGGTCGTCGTGAAGGACGGTTACACGGTGGCGACGGCGCGTGTGGTCCTGCGGGAGGCCGGCCATCCCGTGCCCGACGCGCGGGGCCAGGCCGCCGCCGAGGAGATCGTCCGCCGCGTGCGATCCGCGGGCGCCGACGACGCCGTCCTTTTTCTCGTCTCCGGCGGTGGCTCCGCGCTCACGCCGGCGCCCGTCCGACCGATCACGCTCGCCGAGAAACAGGAGACCACGCGGCTGCTGCTGGGCGCCGGCGCGACGATCAACGAGCTGAACGCGGTGCGCAAGCACCTGTCGCTGTTCAAGGGCGGGCAGCTCGCGCGGGCGGCGGCGCCGGCCACGCTGATCTCGCTGATCCTTTCCGACGTCATCGGCGATCCCCTCGACGTGATCGCCTCGGGCCCCACCGCGCCCGACCCGACGACGTTCGCCGAGGCGCTGACCGTGCTCGAGCGCCGCGGCGTCGGCTACCTCGTGCCGGCCGCCGTGCGCGCCCGGCTCGAGGCCGGCGCGCGTGGCGAGGTCGAGGAGACGCCAAAGCCGGGGGATCGGGCCTTCGAGCGCGTGACCAATGTCGTCATCGGCAACAACGCCTTGGTGGTGGACGCCGCGGCCGCCGAGGCGCGGCGGCTCGGCTATCGGGCCGAGGTGCTGACGCGCAGCCTCCAGGGCGAAGCGCGCGAGATTGCGCTCGAGCTCGTCGCGCGCGCGCGATCGCTGCCGCCGCGCAGCTGTCTCATCGCGGGCGGCGAAACGACGGTGACCGTGCGGGGACGGGGACGCGGCGGACGCTGCCAGGAGTTCGCACTCGCGGCGGCGCTGCAGCTGCGCCCCGACGATCGCGTCGTCGTGTTGGCCGCGGGCACCGATGGCACCGACGGTCCGACCGATGCGGCGGGCGGCATCGCCGACGCCGAGACGGTGGCGCGCGGCGAGCGCGCCGGGCAGGCGGCGCGACGTGCGCTCGACGACAACGACGCCTACACGTTTCTGTCGGCGGCCGGCGACCTCATCGTCTCGGGTCCGACCAATACGAATCTCCTCGATTTGTACCTCCTGCTGCGCGACTGAAGCGGATTCGGCGATTCTGCTCATCGCGTGAGCGAACCGCTCTAAGTGGGCGGCGTTGCATGGTCACCCACGATTTCCGCACGGGGTTATCCACCGCTCGTGCAGGATTTCGGTGGATGGCTGGTAGTAGGAATTACTCCACGGAGGAGCGCACTCCTTCAGCGCGCGGCGCCGGTCGAGCCTCCGAAGACGCTGCCGCCCAGCAGCCCCGTCGAGCCTGTCGTGCTGGTCCCGAGCGTCGATGGGCTGCCGATCGCCCCGGTCGTCGAGCCGCCGGAACTGAACGGCGTGCCGCCCAGCGTGCCCGGAATGCCGCCCGTCATCGAGCCGCCCGGAGCGTTGGAGGTGCCGCCCAGCGTTCCGGGGATGCCGCCGGTCATGGAGCTGCTGACGCCGGGACTGAGCGTCGTCGGACTCGGTGAAGTGCCAAAGGTGCTGCCAGGCGTTTGCGCCATCACCGGGCCGGCGACGAGCGCGCCAGCAACGAGAATCGGAACGAGAAAACTGAACAGCCGCATGTTCGCCTCCCAAACGACGTGGTGTTCGTATGACGCCTTACGGTGACCACTGGTTACAGCACGCACGGATGCCGACGTGCGAGGGCCTGCCCAGGATGGCGCGGGACGGCCGCGCGTTGGTTTTACAACGCGATCACCGTGTTATTCTTCGTGCGATGTCCGCCCCGAACCTCGTCGGAATGCTGGCCTCCGAGCTGCAAGACCTCGCGGTGGAGCTTGGCGCCTCGCGCTATCGCGGGCGCCAGCTCGCCACGTGGATCTATCGCAAGGGCGTCGTCGACCTCGACGCGATGACCGACCTGCCGAAGGAGTTCCGCTCTGCCCTCGCCGAGCGCGCCGTCGCCGCGCTGCCGGAGGTCGAGCGGGAGACGCCGTCGCAGGACGGCAGCCGCAAGCTCGTCTTCCGCCTCGACGACGGCAGCCGCGTGTCGAGCGTGGTGATGCCGGACGACGGCCGCGTCACGCTCTGCCTGTCCACGCAGGTCGGCTGCGGGTACGCCTGCGCGTTCTGCCTGACCGGCACCATGGGGCTCGCGCGCAATCTCACCGCCGGCGAGATCCTCGGCCAGGTCCTCCGGGCGAACGCCGTGGAGCACGCGACGCACCTCGTCTTCATGGGCATGGGAGAGCCGCTCGCGAATTACGCCGAGCTCGTGAAGACGCTGAAGATCCTGACCGACGCGAAGCTGGGGCTCGGCTACTCGCCGCGACGGATCACGGTTTCCACCGTCGGCCTCGTGACCGGCATCGAGAAGCTCGGGCGCGAGAACCTCAGGGTCAACCTGGCCATCTCGCTGCACGCCGCCTCCGACGAGGTCCGCTCGCGCCTCATGCCGGTCAACCGCGCGTGGAACCTCGAGGCGCTCATGGCGGCCGTGCGGCGCTATCCGCTGGCGCCGCGACAGCGCGTGTTCTTCGAGTACGTGCTGCTCGACGGCGTGAACGACGCGCCGGAGGACGCCCAGCGCCTGGCGCGCCTGCTACGCAACGTGCCGGCGAAGGTGAACCTGATTCCGTTCAACGACTGGCCGGCCGCGGACTTCCGCCGGCCACCGCTCGCGCGGATCCTCGCGTTCCAGTCGATCCTCCTCGAGGCCGGGATCACCACGACCGTGCGCTGGAGCAAGGGCGAGGACATCGGCGCCGCCTGCGGCCAGCTCAAGGAAGCGGTGGCGTGAGAGTCGCCTTCGCGACCCTCGGCTGCCGACTCAACCAGGTCGACAGCCAGCAGCTGCAGTCGGCCCTCGAGGCGCGCGGCTTCGCGACGGTCCCGTTCGGCGCGCCGGCCGACGTCGTCGTCGTCAACACGTGCTCGGTGACGGCGCGCGCCGAGGTCTCCGACCGGCAGGCGATCCGTCGCGCGCGGCGGGCGAATCCCGACGCGCGGGTGGTCGTCACCGGGTGCTGGGCGCAGACGAGCGCCGCCGAGGTCGCGCGGGAGGCCGGCGTGGATCTCATCGTCGGCAACGCCGAGAAAGAGCGCCTGCCCGCGCTGCTGGAGGAGGTCTTGAGCGGGCCGCGCGCGATGGCGTGCGTGGAGGTCGGCGACCTCCGCGGCGCGCGCATCGGCGCCATCGACGCGCGGCCGCGCGCGGTCGGTCGCTCGCGCGCGTTCGTGAAGATCCAGGACGGTTGCCAGCACCGCTGCGCCTTCTGCATCGTCCCGCGCGCGCGCGGGGCCAGCCGCAGCCTCGATCCGGGGATCGTGGCCGATCAGGTCCGCCGCCTCGTCGAGGCCGGGCGCCCGGAGGTCACGCTGACCGGCATCGACCTCGGCCACTATGGCGCCGATCTCGTGCCGCGCACCTCGCTCGCCGTCCTCCTGCGCGAGCTGGTGGAGATCGAGGGGCTGCGCTGGCTGCGGCTGTCGTCGATGCTGCCGGCCTACTTCACCGAGGACGTGCTCGACGTGCTGACGGGCGCCCCGGCGATCGCCCCGCACTTCCACGTGCCGCTCCAGAGTGGCAGCGACGGCGTGCTGCGCGCGATGCGCCGGCCGTACCGCGTGGCGATGTACCGCGCGCTGGTCGATCGGCTCGCGCGCGCCATCCCCATGCTGGGCCTGGGCGGCGACGTGATCGCCGGCTTCCCCGGCGAGACCCAGCAGGACGCCGCGGCGACGGAGGCGCTCATCGACGCGCTGCCGTTCACCTACCTGCACGTGTTCCCGTACTCCGAGCGCCGGGGGACGGAGGCGGCGGGCCGGCCCGGCCGCGTGGAGCGCGCGACGATCGCGCGCCGCGCCGCGCGCCTGCGCGCGCTGGGCGCCGCCAAGAGCGCCGCCTTCCGGCGCTCGCTGGTGGGGCGGACGGACGACGTGCTCGTGCTGGAGACGCGCGACCGCGCGACGGGCGGCCTCGTCGGCCTCACCGGTAATTACGTCGAGGTCGTCTTCGACGGGCCGGACGCGCTGATGCGGCGCGTCGCGCGGGTGCGCGTGGCCGGCGCCGGCACGCCGGTGCGCGGCGAGATGGTCGCGTGACCGGCCCCGCGATCGGCGTGATCGGCGGCAGCGGGCTGTACGAGCTGGAAGGGCTGACCGACGTCCGTTGGCGCCGGGTGCGCACGCCGTTCGGCGATCCCTCCGACGAGTTCTGCACCGGCGAGCTCGAGGGCCGGCGCGTCGTCTTCCTGCCGCGCCACGGCCGCGGCCACCGGCTCACGCCGACGGAGCTGAACTTCCGCGCCAACGTCTGGGGCCTGAAGTCGCTCGGCGTGGAGTGGGTCGTCTCCGTCTCCGCCGTCGGCAGCATGAAGGACGACGTCCAGCCGCTCGATCTCGTCATCCCCGGCCAGTTCATCGACCTGACGAAGCGCCGGGTGTCGTCGTTCTTCGGCGACGGGATCGTGGCCCACGTCGGGATGGCCGATCCCGTGTGCAGCCACCTCGGCGATCTGCTCGAGAAGGCCGCGCGGGACACGGGGGCCCGCGTGCATCGCGGCGGCACCTACGTGTGCATCGAGGGGCCGCAGTTCTCGACGCGCGCGGAGTCGCGCGTGTACCGCTCGTGGGGCGTGGACGTCATCGGCATGACGAACATGCCCGAGGCGAAGCTGGCGCGGGAGGCCGAGCTCTGCTACGCGACGCTCGCGCTGGCGACCGACTACGACGTCTGGCACGAGACCCACGAGGCGGTCAGCGTCGAGGCCGTGATCGCCAACCTCGGCAAGAACGTCGCGACGGCCAAGGCCGTCCTCCGGCGCGTGATCCCGATGATCGGCGGCTCGCGCGTGTGCGAGTGCCCGAGCCTCCTGAAGGCCGCGGTGATCACGAGCCCGGCGGCGTTCCCGCACGCCACGCGGCGGCGACTCGACCTGCTCATCGGCAAATATTTCCCAATCGAGCGGAGCCGGCAGGCGTCTCGAGCAGGCCACCCACGGCACAAGCCGGCCTCGCGGCCCCCGCTACAATGAACGGCGATCTGGACGTGATCGGCATGGGCAATGCGCTGGTCGACGTGCTCTGCCACGAGTCCGACGCGTTCCTCGACCGCCACGCGCTCGTCAAGGGCACCATGCACCTCGTCGACGAGCCGCGGGCGCGCCGGCTCTACGAGGCCATGGGCCCCGCCGTCGAGGTGTCCGGCGGCTCCGCCGCCAACACGATCGTCGGCGTGGCGTCGTTCGGCGGCCGCGCCCACTATATCGGCAAGGTGCGCGACGATCAGCTCGGCGAGGTCTTCAGCCACGATCTCCGCGCGACCGGCGTCGGCTACACGACGGCGACGGCCACCACCGGACCGCCCACCGGCCGCTGCCTCATCGTGGTGACCCCGGACGCGCAGCGGACGATGAGCACCTATCTCGGCGCCTCCGTGCAGCTCGGTCCCGCCGACGTCGATGCGCGGCTGATCGCGCGCGGCCGCATCCTTTATCTGGAGGGCTACCTCTTCGATCCGCCGGCCGCTCAGGAGGCGTTTCGGGTGGCCGCCGGCGCCGCGCATGCGGCCGGCCGCAAGGTCGCGCTGACGCTCTCCGATCCGTTCTGCGTCGACCGGCATCGCGCGGCGTTCCTGGACCTCGTCGAGCACCACGTGGATATCCTGCTCGCCAACGAGACCGAGATCTGCGCGCTGTACCAGGTGCACGACTTCGACGCGGCGCTGCGGCGCGTCCGGCGTCACTGCGAGATCGCCGCGCTGACGCGCAGCGCGCGCGGCTCGGTCGTCATCGGCGGCGACGAGGTGCACGTCGTCGACGCCCAGCCTGTCGACGCGGTGATCGACACGACGGGCGCGGGCGATCTCTACGCCGCCGGCTTTCTCTTCGGCCTGAGCCGGGGGCTGGGCCTGGCGACCTGCGGCCGCCTCGGCTCGCTGGCGGCGGCCGAAGTCATCTCGCACGTCGGCGCGCGCCCGGTGGCGCCGCTCGGAGAGCTGGCCGGAGCATGGCTGGGATGAGCCCCCTCGACGCGAAGTACGGGCGGCTGCTCGAGGCGCTGCGCGAGCTCGAGAGCGTGGTCGTCGCGTTCTCCGGTGGCGTGGACTCCACGCTGCTGGCGCGGGCCGCGAAGGACGCGCTCGGCAGCCGCGCCGTGCTGGTGACGGCAGATTCAGAGACGTACCCGGCCGGCGAGATGGAAGAGGCCCGGCGGCTTGCCGGGCTGATCGGCCTGCGGCACCTTATTGTGCGCACGGACGAGCTGGCCAACCCGGAGTATGCGAAGAACGGCGCCAACCGGTGCTTCTTCTGCAAGGAGGAGCTGTTCACGCACCTGGCGCCGATCGCCGAGCGCGAGGGTTGTCGCGCGCTGGTGTACGGCGCCAACGTCGACGACCTCGGTGACCATCGGCCGGGCATGCAGTCGGCGAAGCAGCGCGGCGTCCGCGCGCCCATGATCGAGGCGGGACTGACCAAGCAGGAGATCCGCGATCTCTCGCGGGCGCTCGGGTTACCGACCTGGGACAAGCCCTCGTTCGCGTGCCTGTCCTCGCGCTTCCAGTACGGCGACCGCATCACCGCCGACAAGCTGCGCCAGGTCGACGCCGCCGAGGCGTTTCTCAAAGCGCTCGGCTTCCGGCAGTTCCGCGTGCGCCACCACGACCGGCTGGCGCGACTGGAGATCGGGCGCGACGAGATGGCGCGGCTCTGGGAGGACGATCGCCACGAGCGCATCGTGGCGCGCTTCCGCGAGCTCGGCTACGTCTACGTCGCCGTCGACCTCGCCGGCTTCCAGTCCGGCTCGGCGAATCTCCTGTTGAGGCTGCGTTCCAATGGATAGCGATCGCCTGCAGCGGCTCCTCGACGACGTCGCCGCCGGCCGGGTATCCACCGACGACGCGTTCGCGCGGCTGCGGCGGCTCCCGTACGACGACCTCGGCTTCGCCAAAGTGGATCTGCACCGCGCGCTGCGTGCGGGGGGACCGGAGGCGATCTATTGCCCCGGCAAGACGCCGGCCCAGGTGGTGGCGATCCTGCAGCGCCTCGTCGTCGATCACGTCAACGTCCTCGCCACTCGCGCCGACGACGCCGTCGTCGCCGCGGTCGCCGCGGCCGGATTGCCCCACGCGTGGCATCCGGTGGCGCGGCTCGTCGTGGCTCGGCCCGAGCGGCGCGAGGGCGTCGGCCTCGTCGTGGTCGCCGCGGCGGGGACGTCCGACCTGCCGGTGGCCGAGGAGGCGGCGCTGGTGTGCGAGGCGCTCGGCAACCGCGTCGAGCGCGTCACCGACTGCGGCGTGGCCGGCCTGCACCGGCTGCTCGCGCACCGCGAGCTGCTGGCGGAGGCGAACGCCATCATCGCCGTGGCCGGGATGGAAGGCGCCCTGCCCAGCGTGATCGGCGGGCTCGTCGACCGCCCCGTCATCGCCGTGCCCACCAGCGTCGGCTACGGCACGTCGCTCAACGGGCTCGCCGCGCTGCTCGCGATGCTCAACTCGTGCGCGCCCGGCGTGTCCGTGGTCAACGTCGACAACGGGTATGGCGCCGCCCACCAGGCCAGCCAGATCAATCACCTCGTCGCGAAGATCCGCTGACCGCCCGCCGATGAGCGTCGCATGACTGCTCGCTCCTCGGCGCCGCGTGCCGGTCGTCGGCGGCGCGTCGCCGGAAAAGTCAGGTAAACCATGGCCCGCATCGCGTACTTCGACTGCCCGAGCGGGGCGGCAGGGGACATGATCATGGGCGCGCTCGTCGACGCCGGCGCGCCGTTCGAGGCGCTACGAGACGCACTGCACGGTCTCGATCTCACCGGCTGGGACCTCGTCCGCCACGAGGTGCGCCGCGGCGACTTCCGCGCCACCAAGGTGGACGTCGAGATCGCCGCCGCCGCGCACCATCATCACCGCACGCTCGGCGATATCGTCGCCATCCTCGACGGCAGCCGCCTGCCGGCGCCGGTGACCGAGCGTGCGCGCCGGATCTTCGAGCGGCTCGCCGACGCCGAGGCGCGCGTGCACGGCACGACGCGCGACCGTGTCCAGTTCCACGACGTCGGCGCCGTCGACGCGATCGTCGACGTCACGGGCGGGGTGCTCGGCCTGCACCTGCTCGGCGTCGAGACCGTCTACGTCTCGCCGCTGCCGCTGGGCGGGGGCTTCGCAGAGGGACCGCACGGGCGGATGCCGATTCCCGGCCCGGGCACCGCGGAGCTGCTGCGCGGCTTTCCCGTGATCGACACGGGCGTGCGGGTCGAGCTGGTGACTCCCACCGGCGCCGCGATCCTCACGACGCTGGCGCGCCCCGCGCTGCGCCCCCCGGCCATGACGCTGACGGCCGTGGGCTACGGCGCCGGCACCCGTGATCTGCCGGGAACGCCGAACGTGCTGCGCTGCTTCGTCGGCGAGAGCGTGGAGAGCGGCGGCGCCACGGAGACGATCGTGCAGCTGGAGACGACGATCGACGACATGTCGCCGCAGCTCTACGAGCCGCTCGTCGACCGGCTCTTCGAGGCCGGCGCGCTCGACGTGTTCCTCACGCCGGTCGTGATGAAGCGCAGCCGGCCGGGGACGGTGCTCACCGCCCTCTGTGCGCCCGACCGTGTCGGCGACCTCAACCGTGTGCTGTTCGAAGAATCGTCGACGATCGGCGTGCGCTGGTCGGAGTGGCGGCGGGCGGCGCTGCCGCGCGAGATCGTCACGCTGGCCACGAGCTACGGGCCGATCCCGTTCAAGGTCTCGCGCCTCGAGGGCCGCGTGGTCACCGTGACCCCGGAGTTCGCGGACGTCGCCCGCATCGCGAGGGAAAAGGCGCTGCCGGTCCGCGAGGTGCTGGACCAGGCGCGCGCCGAGGGCCGCCGACTGTTCGGGGATAGCCGCTGAATCACGACCCCTCCGGCCGTTGACAGGGCGGGGGGGAGGTCTTACCCTCTCTCGCGCCGAGGTCACACCCCTGGAGGTCCACGCGTGAAGCACTCAGTCAAGATGACCATCAACGGACAGACCCAGAGCCACGAGGTGGAGCCGCGCCTCTTGCTCGTCCACTACATCCGCGAGACGGTCGGTCTCACGGGCACGCACGTCGGCTGCGACACGAGCCAGTGCGGTGCGTGCACGATTCTCATGAATGGCCAGGCCGTGAAGGCGTGCACGGTGTTCACCGTGCAGGCCGAGGGCGCCAAGATCACCACCATCGAGGGGCTCGCGAAGAACGGCGAGCTGCACCCGATCCAGCAGGGCTTCTGGGAGAAGCACGGCCTGCAGTGCGGGTTCTGCACGCCCGGCATGATCCTGGCCGCGCACCAGCTGCTCGAGCGCTATCCCAAGCCGTCGGAGGACCAGATCCGTCACCAGCTCGAAGGCAACCTGTGCCGGTGCACCGGCTATCACAACATCGTGAAGGCGATCCAGTGGGCCTCGGAGAACATGGCCGGAGCGAAGGCTGGAGTGAAGTGAGGGGGCAGTATGGCCACCGCGACTGACGCGCGCCTGTTCGGCAAGTCCATCAAGCGCCGCGAGGACCCGCGATTCATCACCGGCAAGGGTCACTACACCGACGACCTCAAGCTCGCCGGCATGACCTACGCCGCGTTCGTGCGCAGCCCGCACGCGCACGCGAAGATCCGCAAGATCGACGTCGCCAAGGCGACCGCGCACCCGGGCGTGGTCGCGATCTTCACCGGCAAGGACATGACCGGCGTGAACTCGCTGCCGTGCGGCTGGCTGCTGCCCGACCTCAAGGTGCCGCCGCACCCGCCGCTGGCCGTCGACACCGCGCGCTACGTCGGCGATCCCGTCGCCATCGTCATCGCCGAGAGCCAGGACGCGGCGCTCGACGCCGCCGAGAAGGTGAAGGTCGACTGGGACGTGCGGCCGTCCGTCACCGCCACCGGGAAGGCGGCCGACAAGGGCGCCGCGCAGATCCACGAGGTGGCGCCCTCGAACGTCGCCTTCACGTGGCAGATCGGCGACGCGGCGGCCACCGACGCGGCGTTCAAGAGCGCCCCCGTCGTGGTCAAGAAGCGCATCGTCAACCAGCGCCTGGTGGCCAACGCCATGGAGCCGCGCGCGTGCGTGGCCCGTTACGAGGACGCCACCGGCGACCTCACGCTCTGGGTGACCTCGCAGAACCCCCACGTCCATCGCCTGCTGATGACCGCGTTCGTGCTCGGCATTCCCGAGCACAAGGTGCGCGTGATCGCGCCCGACGTCGGCGGCGGCTTCGGCTCCAAGATCTTCCTCTACAACGAGGAGACGGTGTGCTCGTGGGCGACGCGCCGGATCAAGCGGCCGATCCGCTGGACATCGACGCGGCGGGAGGCCTTCCAGACGGACGCCCAGGGCCGCGATCACGTCACCGACGTCGAGCTGGCCCTCTCGCGCGAGGGGAAGATTCTCGGCCTCCGCGTGAAGACGGTGGCCAACCTGGGCGCCTATCTCTCGACCTTCGCGCCCGCCGTGCCGACCTACCTCTACGGCACGCTGCTCAACGGCGTCTACGAAATGGGCGCCATCCACGCCGACGTCACCGGCGTCTTCACCAACACCACGCCCGTGGACGCGTACCGCGGCGCCGGGCGGCCGGAGGCGGCGTACCTGATCGAGCGCATCATCGAGGCGGGCGCGGCCGCCCTCAAGATGGACGTGCTCGAGCTTCGTAGGAAAAACTTCATCCCGAAGTTCGCCGACGGCTATCAGACGAAGGTCGCGCTCAACTACGACAGCGGCAACTACGGCGCGGCCCTCGACAAGCTGCTGACCGTGCTCGATTACAAGAAGTTCCGCGCCGAGCAGGAGGTGTCTCGCAAGCAGGGCAAGCTGGTCGGTATCGGTTTCTCGACCTACATCGAGGCGTGCTCGATCGCGCCGTCCAAGGTCGTCGGCTCCCTCGGCGCCCAGGCGGGCCTCTACGAGTCGGGCATCGTGCGCGTGCACCCGACGGGCAAGGTCACGGTGTTGACCGGGTCGCACTCGCACGGCCAGGGGCACGAGACCACGTTCAGCCAGCTCGTGGCCGACGAGCTCGGCGTGCCGATCGACGACGTCGACATCGTGCACGGCGACACGGGCGCGATCGCATTCGGCATGGGGACGTACGGCAGCCGCTCGGCCTCCGTCGGCGGCACCGCCATCCACATGTCGATCGAGAAGATCAAGGAGAAGGGCAAGAAGATCGCGGCGCACCTGCTGGAGGCGTCGCCGAAGGACATGGAGTACGTGAACGGCCAGTTCCAGGTGAAAGGCTTCCCGGGCAAGGCGGTGCCGTTCGGCCAGGTCGCGCTGACCGCGTACGTGCCGCACAACTATCCCGAGGGGCTGGAGCCCGGGCTCGAGGAGACGTCGTTCTACGATCCGTCGAACTTCTGCTTCCCGTTCGGCGCCCACGCGTGCGTGGTCGAGGTGGACCGCGACACCGGCAAGGTGAAGGTGTTGCGTTACATCGCCGTGGACGACGTCGGCAACGTCATCAACCCGATGATCGTGGACGGCATGGTGCACGGCGGCGTCGCCCAGGGCATCGGGCAGGCGCTGTGGGAGGGCGCGGTGTACGAGGATGGCAGCGGCCAGCTCGTGACGGGCACCATGATGGACTACGCGCTGCCGAAGGCCGACATGCTGCCGATGTACGAGACGGATCGCACGGTGACGCCGACCCTGGTCAACCCGCTCGGCATCAAGGGTGCCGGCGAGACGGGAACGATCGCGGCGACGCCCGCCGTGGTGAACGCCGTCATCGACGCGCTGCGCCCGCTCGGCGTGGACCATATCGAGACGATGCCGCTCTCCCCCGAGCGTGTGTGGAAGACGATCCAGGCCGCCAGGCCCGCCGGGGCCGCCAGCCAAAAGAGATAAGAGGAGACGCGCCCATGTACCCAGCCGCGTTCGAGTACCACGCCCCCGCCAGCGTCGGGGAGGCCCTGAAGCTGCTCGGCAAGCTCGACGACGCCAAGATTCTGGCCGGCGGCCACAGTCTGATCCCGATGATGAAGCTGCGCCTCGCGCAGCCCAAGCACCTGATCGACCTCCGCAAGGTGCCGGGCCTCACCGGTATCAAGGAGGACAAGGGCATGATCTCGATCGGGGCGATGTCCACGCACTGGGAGGTGGAGTCGTCGAAGGTGCTCAAGGCCAAGTGCCCCGTCGTGTCGGAGACGGCCGCGATGATCGGCGATCCGGCCGTGCGCAACAAGGGCACGATCGGCGGCTCGCTGGCGCACGGCGATCCCGCCGCCGACATGCCGGCCACCGTCATCGCCCTCGGCGCCGAGTTCGTGTGCCAGGGCAAGAAGAAGCGCACGGTCAAGGTGGACGCCTGGTTCACGGGGCTGATGGAGACGGCGCTCGGCGAGGACGAGCTCCTCGTCGAGATCCGCGTGCCCGCGCTCGCCAAGGGCACCGGCGCCGCATATCTAAAGTTCCCGCACCCGGCCTCGCGCTTCGCCGTCGTCGGCGTGGCCGCGGTGGTCACGCTCGACAAGAACGGGACGTGCACGAAGGCGGGCGTCGGCGTCACCGGCGCCGGCTCGAAGGCGGTGCGCGCCAAGGGCGTGGAGGCAGCCCTGACGGGCAAGCGGCTCGACGCCGCGGCCATTGAGGCGGCCGCCGCGAAGGCCGCCGACGGCGTCGACGTGCAGGCGGACCTCCAGGGCTCCGTGGAGTACAAGGCGCACCTCTGCCGCGTCTTCGCCAAGCGCGCGATCGAGGCCGCGGTCAAGCGCGCGCAGGGCTAGTCGATCAACGGGCGCATCCGCGACGCGCGGGTGCGCCCGTATCTTTCTGTGGACACTGGAAAGCTTCTTCTGAGGTCAACGCCTATCGGTTAGACTTCGAAGCATGGACGCCTTCAAACTTGAAGCGTTCAAGGTCGCGCTCTTCATTCTCCCCGGTATCATCACCCTTCGAATCAAGACCGTTCTTTCTATCTCTTCTCCTAGCAAGCCTCTCAACACTGTGATCGATGGTCTGGCATTTACACTTGTCGACCACGCGCTGTTCGGAATCTT
>QHSB01000584.1 GCA_003220335.1 Candidatus Rokuibacteriota bacterium | reverse complement strand
CGGCTGGACGCTGGCCGTCGGCCAGCGCGTCGCCGCCCCGCTGGGTCGCGCCGAGCGCGTCGGCGTCGTCGTCGGCCTTCGCGACGGCGACGCCGCCGGACTGAAGCCGCTCACGCGCGTCCTCGATCCCGCGCCCGTGCTCGACGCCGGCGGGCTCGCGCTCGCGGGCTGGATCGCCGAGCAGTCGCTGTCCTCCCTCGGCGGCACACTCGCCGCGCTGCTGCCACCGTCGGTCCGCGCGGGCGGGCGGCGTGACCCAGCCGTACGGAGTGACAACGCCGTATGGAGTGGCGACGCCGTACGGAGTGACGAGGCGATACGGAGCCGGGGACCATCCAGAACAGGCCACCCACGCTTCAAGCCGGGCACGCCCTCCAATACAGAACTCGACGAGTCCCCAAAGCCTGACGTGTTGATTGGCACGGGCCGCGAGCGGCGTCTGCTCGAGCGCGTGGCCTCGACGACGGTGGCCGCGCTGGTGATTGTCCCCGACGTCGAGGCCGCCGGTCGCTGGGCACAGCGTCTCGACAAGCATGGGCCCGTCGCGCGACTCGACTCCGGCGTGGACGATGCGACGCGGGCGGGCGCCTGGGCGGCGCTGACGGCGGGCGACGCGCGGCTCGCGGTGGGCACGCGCTCCGCGCTGCTGGCGCCGCTGCCGGCCGGCGCCACCCTCGCGCTCGTCGACGAGCACGAGGCCGCGCACAAGCCGCCGGGGCCGCCGCGCCTGCATTCGCGCGACGTCGTGCTCGAGCGCGCCGCGCGCTCGGGTCTCGACGCCGTCCTCACCTCGGCCACGCCGAGCGTGGAGACGTGGTGGCGCGCCGACAGCGGTCGCGCGCGGCTCGTGACCGGCGAGCCGGCGCCGTGGCCGGCCATCCAGCTCGCCGACACGCGCGGCATCCTCCGGCGCGAGCCGCTCACGCCCGGACTCGCGCGCACGGTGCGCGAGGCGCTCGCGGCGGGCCGCCGCGCGCTGCTGCTGGTGAGCCGGCTGACGTCCGCGCTGGCGTGCGACGAGTGCGGCGCCGTCGTACGCTGTCCCGAGTGCGACGTCGCCCTGGCGTACACACGCGCCGCGCGAACGCTGACGTGTCGCGTGTGCGGCCGGCAGACGCCGCTGCCGGAGACGTGCCCGGGCTGTCGCGGACGGCGACTCTCGCCCTTCGGCTGGAACGCCGAGCGGGTCGAGCACGCGGTGCGCCGGCGCTTCCCCCACGCGCGCGTCGCGCGCTACGATCCCGACGCCACCCGCGGCGCGAAGGCCGAGCGCCAGCGCGCGGAGGCCGCGGCCGCCGAGATCGTCATCGGCACGCGCGGCGCGCTGCGGCTCTTCGGTCCCGCCTCGCTCGGCGTGGCCGGCTTCGTGTCGCCTGATCACTTCCTGCGCCTGCCGGACTTCCGCGCCGGTGAGCGCCTGTTCTCGCTCCTGTGGGCCGCGGCCGAGCGCGTGCTGCCGGGCGGCGGCCTCGTCGTGCAATCGCAGACGCCGGAGCATTACGTCTTCGCGGCGTGCGCCCGCCAGGACCTCGGCGCCTTCTACCGGCAGGAGATGAAGTTCCGCGGCGAGCTCGGCTATCCGCCCTTCCGCCGCCTGGCCATCGTCACGGTGACGGCGCCGGCGGCCGCGGAGACGCGCCGGCTCGGCGATGAGGTGGCCGCTGCCCTGGCCTCGGCGACGGCCCTCACCGTGTATCCGCCGGCGCCCGCGCGGCGCGATCGCGCGCGCCGCATCGTGGTGAAGGGCCACGCGGATCTCGCGACGCGCCTGGCCGAGGCGCTGGGCGACTTCCGGCGGCCGCGGCCGAAGAGCCGCGGTATCATAGATGTCGAGGTGGATCCCGTCGAATGGCCGTCTTGAGCGTCCGAAAATATGGTGATCCTGTGCTGCGGCGGCGCGCCCGGGCCGTCGAGTCCGTCACGCCCGAGCTCCGCACGATCGTCGCCGACATGGTCGACACGATGTACGACGAGGTGGGACTCGGACTGGCCGCGCCGCAGATCGGCGTGTCCCTGCGCCTCATGGTCGTGGCCGACGCGGAAAGCCGCGAGGCGCGGGCGCTGATCAACCCCGTCATCACCGAGCAGGGCGGCGAAGTCACCGCGGAGGAGGGGTGCCTGTCGATCCCCGGCGTCTTCGCGCCCGTGAAGCGCGCGGAGTGGGTGCGGCTCGAGGCGCAAGATCCCGAGGGCAAGGCCGTGACGCTCACCGCGCGCGGCCTGCGCGCGCGCGTCTTCCAGCACGAGATGGACCACCTCGACGGCGTGCTCTTCATCGACCGCCTCGACCCGGTCACGCGCGACCGGATCAAGCGGCGTATCAAGAAAGAGGGCTTCACCGAGGACGCCGCCGGCCACCGCGCGCTCGCGCTGTAGCACGCTGAAGCTCCTCTTCTACGGCACGCCGGCCTTCGCGCTTCCTGCCCTCGAGGCGCTGCGCACGCGTCACCAGATCGTCGCCGTCGTCACCCAGCCCGACCGTCCCGCGCATCGCGGCCAGCGGCTCACGCCCCCGCCCGTGAAGGAAGCCGCGCTCGCCGCCGGCCTGCCGGTGCTGCAGCCGCCGCGGCTGCGCGATCCCGGCTGGGCCGAGCGGCTGGCCGCGCTCGGCGCCGACCTCGCGGTCGTCGTCGCCTTCGGCCAGATCCTGCCGAAGGCCGTGCTGGAGGCGCCCGCGCGCGGCTCCATCAACATCCACGCCTCGCTGCTCCCGAGGTATCGCGGCGCGGCACCCATCCAGTGGGCGATCATCCGCGGCGAGACCGAGACCGGCATCACGACGTTCGCGATGGACCCGGGGATGGACACGGGCGACGTGCTCCTGGCGCGGCCGATGACCATCAGCGCCGACGAGACGGCGGGCGAGCTCTCGGCGCGGTTGGCGCGCCTCGGTGCGGACGTCATCGTCGAGACGCTCGATCGCCTCGCCACGCTGACGCCGACGCCTCAGGACCACGCCGCCGCCACGCTGGCGCCGCGGCTCAAGAAGGGCGACGGCGCGATCGACTGGACGCGGCCGGCGCGCGACCTCGTCAACCTCGCGCGCGGCTGCAACCCGTGGCCCGGGGCGACGGCGCAGGCGGCCGGCGCCGCCCTCACGATCTGGCGCGCCCGGGCCGTGGGCGGCGCCGCCCGCGGCGCGCCCGGCACGCTGGTGGCGCATGAGGGCGCGCTGGCCGTGGCGACCGGCGAGGGCCTGCTGTTGCCCGTCGAGGTCCAGCCGGAAAATCGACGCGCGATGCCGTGGGCCGACTACCTGCACGGCGTCCGGCTCGCCGCCGGCGCCCGGCTCGGCCCCGGCGCCGCGTGAGCGGAGCACCGCGCGATCGGCGTGGTAGCGCCGCGGCCGCAGCCGCGCCCGCGCGGCAGCTGGCGGCGCGCGTCCTCGAGCGCGTGGAGACCGACGCGGCGTTCGCCGATCTGGCCCTGGAGGCGGAGACGACGCGGCGCCATGTGGCGGCGCGCGACATCGGCCTGGCCACCGAGCTCATCTACGGCACGCTGCGCTGGCAGCGTTATCTCGACTGGATCCTGGCGCCGCACTCGCGCCGGCGGCTCGAGGCGCTCGACGCGCGGGTGCGCGTGCTGCTACGCATGACCGCCTATCAGCTCGTGTTCCTCGAGCGCGTCCCCGCCTTCGCCGCCGTCAACGACGCCGTCAGCCTCGCGCGCAGCGGCGCGCGAGGCGCCGCCGAGTACACCAACGCGGTGCTGCGCGCCTTCGCGAGGCGCGGCGCGCGCGAGCGGGAGCCGGCGCCGCCGCGGGATCCGATCGACGCGCTCGCCACGCGGTGCGCGTTCCCCACCTGGCTCGCGGCGCGCTGGGTCGCGCGCTACGGCGCGCCGGAGGCCGAGGCGCTCATGCGGGCGATGAACGAGCGACCGCCGCTCACCCTCCGCGTCAACACCCTCCACCTCTCGCGCGAAGCACTGGCGGCGCGGCTGGCCGCCGAGGACGACGTGGCCACGCGGCCGACGCCCCTCGCCCCCGAGGGGCTGGTGACCGAGCGCGCGGCCGGCACCCCCGCCCGCTGGCGCGCCTTCGCCGACGGCGCGTGCGTCGTGCAGGACGAGGCGTCGATGCTGGTGGCGCGGCTGCTCGAGCCGCACGCGGGCGACACGGTCATCGACGCGTGTGCGGCGCCGGGGACCAAGACCACGCACCTGGCCCAGCTGATGGAGGACCGCGGCCGCATCGTCGCGCTGGACCCGCAGCCGGCGCGGCTTCACCGCGTGACGGAGGCGAGCGCGCGGATGGGCGTGACGATCGTGCAGACGATCGAGGGCACCGCGCAGGAATTGGTGAGCTCGTACGCGCCGCGCGCCGACGCCGTGCTGGTGGACGCGCCCTGCACGAACCTCGGCGTGCTGCGCCGCAATCCGGAGGTGAAATGGCGGCGCCGGCCCGAGGACATCGGCGCCAGCGCCGCGCGCCAGCGCGAGATCCTGGCCGCCGCCGCCACGCTCGCGAAGTCCGGCGGCCGCCTCGTCTACGCGACGTGCTCGCCGGAGCCCGAGGAGAACGAAGCGGTGGTGACCGCGTTCCTCGACGCGCACCCCGCGTGGCGCGTCGATCCGCCGGTCGGATTCCCGCTGCCGCTGGACGCCGACGGTTATCTGCGCACGCGGCCCGACCGCCACGGCACCGACGGGTTCACGGCCGTGCGGCTACGGCGCGCGTGAGACGCGTGATATAAGGAGGCCGACGTGGCCGTGATCAAGATCGCGCCCTCGATCCTGTCCGCCGACTTCGGCGTCCTCGCCGAGGAGATCGCGCGCGTGGAGGCGGCCGGCGCCGACCAGATCCACATCGACGTGATGGACGGCCGGTTCGTGCCGAACATCACCATGGGCTTTCCGATCCTCGACGCGATCCGCAAGCGCACGCGGCTGCCGCTCGACCTGCATCTCATGATCGTCGAGCCCGAGAAGTACCTCGCGGAGTTCGCGGCGCGGGGCGCCGACATGCTGACCGTGCACGTGGAGGTGTGTCCGCACCTGCAGCGCACGCTCGCCTCGATTCGCGAGCTCGTCGGCCGGCGCGGGAGCCCGGTCAAGGCGGGCGCGGCGCTCAACCCTGCGACGGCGCCGGCC
>QHSB01000250.1 GCA_003220335.1 Candidatus Rokuibacteriota bacterium | reverse complement strand
ATGCTCGCCACCGAGTGGAAGATCGTCAACGACACGACGTGGGAGTTCAAGCTCCGGCGCAACGTCAAGTTCCACAACGGCGAGCCGTTCACGGCGGCCTCCGTGAAGGAGACGATCGACTATGCGCTCGACCCCGCGAGCAAGAGCCACTTCGCCACCGCGGCGTACTGGGGCCTCGTCAAAGAGGTGCAGGTCGTCGACGACTACACGGTGCGCTTCGTGACCAAACAGCCGTGGCCGAACCTCGTCGACAGCGCCTCGCTGACCAACTCCCTCATCATGCCCGCCAAGGCGCTGAAGGAGCTGGGCCCCGCCAAGCTCGCCGAGAAGCCCATCGGCACCGGGCCGTTCAGGTTCGTCGAGTGGCGGCGCGATGAGCGGCTCGTCCTCGAGCGCAACCCCGATTACTGGCAGGGCCCCGCCGACGCGAGCCGGGTGACCTTCCGCTTCATCCCCGAGTTCAGCGCGCGCATGGCCGCCCTGCTGTCGGGCGAGATCGACATCATGAAGGACGTGCCGCCCCACGCCGTCGAGGCCGTCGAGAAGAGCGGCCGCGCACGCCTGCGCGCGACCGTGTCGTCGCGCATCAATTACCTGGCCCTGGTGAACCTCAAGCCCGGCTCGATGCAGGACGTGCGGGTGCGGCGCGCGATGAACCACGCCGTCGATGTGGAGGAGCTCATCAAGCAGGTCCTCAAGGGCCGCGCCACGCGGATGTGCGGCCCCATGGCGCCCGCCAACGTCGACTACGCTCCGGTGGACTGCTACAAGCACGATCCCGCGCGCGCCCAGGCGCTCTTCAAGGAGGCCGGCGTCGATCCGAAGACGCTCGCGCTCACCCTCGACACGCCGTCGGGCCGCTATCCGCTCGACAAGGACGTCTCGCTGGCCATCGCCGCGCAGCTGCAGCGTCTCGGGATCAAGACCAACGTCGTCGTCAACGAGTGGGGCACGCACCTGGACAAGATCAAGAACCGCAACACCGGCGACATGTTCTTCCTGGGCTGGGGCCCGGCCCTGCACGGCCAGGGCACCATGCAGCCGCTGTTCCTCGCCGACCAGACGTACTCGTCCTACGGCAACAACAAGACCATCGACGACAAGATCGCGCGCGCCCAGATGCTGCTCGATCCCAGGGCGCGCGCCGAGGCGTATGCCGAGCTGCAGCGCCTGGTCCACGACGAGGCGCCGTGGGTCTTCCTCTGGCAGCAGCACGACATCTACGGCGTGGCCCAATCGGTGGAGTGGACGCCGCGCGCGGACGAGAAGGTCTGGATGTACGACGCCAAGGTGATCGCGCGATGAGCCTGACCGTCTTCACCAACGCGTTCCTGATCGACTGCACCGGCGCCGAGCCCGTCGAGGGGGCGACGGTGATCGTGGAGGACGACCGCATCAAGGACGTGCGCGTCAAGGGCGGAGCCGGCGCGCTGCCGGGTCCGGTGACGACGATCGACTGCGGCGGCGCCACCCTCATGCCCGGCCTCACCGACGCGCACGTGCACATCTGCGCGGTGACCGAGAACATCACCGACCAGCACCGCTTCTATCCTCCCTCCTATATCGCGGCCCGGGCCATGCAGCGCGCGCACGAGTGCCTGATGCAGGGCTTCACCACCGTGCGCGACGCGGGCGGCGCCGACTACGGCTTTCGCATGGTGCTCGAGGAAGGGCACTTCCCCGGGCCACGGCTGCTCGTGTCCGGGCGGTACATCTCCCAGACCGGCGGCCACGGCGACAAGCGCCGCCGCTCCGAGTGGACCGACCCGATCGACTGCTGCGTCGGGATGGTCGGGTTCATCGCGGACGGGCCGGACGAGGTCCGCCGGGCCGCGCGCGAGAACATCCGCCGCGACGTCGATCAGATCAAGATCATGGCGTCCGGCGGCGCGTTGTCCCCGTCGGACGAGCTCGACACCACCCAGTTCACGGTCGCGGAAATGCGCGCGGCCGTCGAAGAAGCCCAGGCCGTCGGCAAGTACGTGCTCAGCCACGCGTACTCCGACTCCGCCGTCCGCCGCGCCATCGAGGCCGGCGTGCGCTCGATCGAGCATGGCAACCTCATCCGCGAGGCCGCGGCCAAGGCCATCAAGGACGCCGACGCGTTCCTGGTGCCGACGATGGTGACGTACGAGGCGATCTACCGCGAGGGCAAGCGCTACGGCATCGGCGACCACCAGGTCGCGAAGATCGACATGGCACGCCAGCAGTCGATGCAGGGGCTGACCTACGCGTACAAGGCGGGCTGCAAGATCGGCTCGGGCTCCGATCTGCTCGGCGACATGATGACCCAGCGCGCGGTGGAGTTCGAGCTCAAGGGCCAGGTGATGAAGCCGATGGAGGTCCTGCTCTCGGCCACGAAGGTCAACGCCGAGCTGTTCCGCATGCACGACAAGATCGGCAGCGTGGAGCCGAACAAGTATGCCGACCTCCTCGTCGTCCAGGGCAACCCGCTCAAGAACCTGCGCGTCTTCCAGGTGCAGGACAACCTCAAGGTCATCATGAAGGGCGGCCGGCTCTACAAGAGGATGGCGTGAGCGACGCGCATCGCGACGCGATTCTCGACCAGTTCACGCGCCAGGCGATGCCGTTCGCGACGGCGCCGTCGATCCGCGACGAGACGGCGCTGCGCCTCGTCATCGAGTTCAGCGGCTGCGGCTCCGACGACACCGTGCTCGACGTCGCGTGCGGCCCCGGCATCCTCGCCTGCGCCTTCGCGAAGGTCGCGCGCCATGTGACGGGGATCGACCTCACGCCCGCGATGCTGGACCGGGCGCGCGCGCTTGCCTCCGAGCAGCGCCTGGGCAACGTGACGTGGCAGCAGGGCGACGTGCTGCCGCTGCCCTACGCGGACGCCGCGTTCACGCTCGTCGTCTCGCGCTTCGCGTTCCATCACCTGCTCGACCCCGGCGCCGTGCTGGCACAGATGCGGCGTGTCTGCGCGCCGGGAGGCACGGTGATGGTGATCGACAGCGCGCCGGCGCCGGACAAGGCCGACGCCTTCAACGCCATGGAGCGGCTGCGCGACCCGTCACACACGCGCGCGCTGCCGGTGGTCGAGCACCTGGCGCTGTTCGCGAAGGCCGGCCTGCCCGAGCCCCGCCAGACCTTCTACCGCCTCGACGGTGAGCTGGACGGTCTGCTCTCGCGCTCGTTCCCGAAGCCGGGCGACGCCGACCGCATCCGCGCGCTGTTCCGCGCCTCGCTGGCCGACGACGCGCTCGGCATCGAGACGCGGCGCGTGGGCGGGCAGATCCACTACGGCTTCCCCGTCGCCGTCCTGGCCGCGCGCCGCGCCTGACGTGCAAATCCTCCTCGGCGCGGTTGTCCTCGCCGCCGTCCTCCTGATCGGGCTCGGTCGCGGCCGGCGCGGCGGACGCGTGCTCGCCGGCGCGGGCGTCACCGTCCTCGTGTTCGTCGCCGCGGCGGCGGCCTGGTGGCTCGTCCTGTTCCTCGGCTTCGTCAGGCTCGATCCGCTCCTGCCCTTCGACCGGCACGCGGCTTCGACGCGCGCGCTCTGGGCCGTGCTGTTCTGGGCCCCGCCCGGCGTGCTGGCGGCGCTGGCGGCGGCGTGGCTGGCCCGGGCTCCACGTTTACAATGAGCGGGTGAGCGCGCTCGACCTCCGCCTCGCCCCCATGGCCGGCGTCACCAACGCGCCGTTCCGGCTCGTCGCCCGTGAGTGCGGCGCCGGCCGGCTCACCAGCGAGGAGATCGACGCGCGCGCGCTCGTGCACGACAACGCGCGTACCCTCGCTCTGGCCGCCTATCTGCCCGAGGAGCGGCCGCTCGCCATGCAGCTGCTCGGCGAGGATCCCGACCTTCTCGCCGAGGCGGCGCGTCGGCTGGAAGCCGCCGGGGCCGACGGCATCGATCTCAACATGGGCTGCCCGGTGGCGAAGATCGTCGCCAAGGGCCAGGGCGCGGCGCTGATGCGCGATCCGCTGCGCGCCGGCGTCATCTTCCGCACGCTGCGCAAGGCGGTGGCGGGGCCGCTGACGATCAAGATCCGCGGGGGCTGGGACGACCGCAGCGTGAACGCGCCGGAGATCGCGCGACTGGCCGAGAGCGAGGGCGTCGACGGCATCACCGTGCACCCGCGCACGCGCAGCCAGCAGTACACGGGCCGCGCGCCCTGGGATGTGATCGCGGAGGTGGTGGCCGCCGTGCGCGTGCCCGTCACGGGCAACGGCGACGTGGAGAGCCACGCCGACGCCGCCGCCATGATCGCCGCCACCGGCTGTGCGGCGGTGATGATCGGCCGCGGCGCGCTCGGGCGGCCATGGGTCTTCCGTGGCGTGGAGGTGGCGCGCGATGAGCGTGCGGCCGTCATCCGCCGGCACGCCGCGCTGATCGAGGCGCACCTGGCCGAGCGCCCGGCGCTCGTGCAGCTCAAGAAGCACCTCGCGTGGTACTCGGACGGACTGCCGTTCGCGGCCCGCGCGCGCCCGGCCATCTTCGCCGCGCGCACCCCCACCGAGGTCTACGAGGTCTTCTGGCGGCTATGGTGAGCGGCCAGCTGTGGTTCGACGACTTCAAGGTCGGCGACCGGTTCGAGAGTCCGGGCAAGACGCTGACCGACGCGCATTTCATGTTCTTCGCCGGCATGACGGGCGACGCGCACCCGCTGCACTATGACGACGAGTACGCGAAGACGACGCGCTTCGGCCGCCGGCTCGCCCACGGCCTGCTGCTCACCTCGATGACGGCCGTCGGCGCCTCCACGCTGGCCCCGGTCATCGAGGGCTCGATCGTGGCCTTCGTGGAGCAGACGACGCGCTTCAAGCATCCCGCGTTCGTCGGCGACACCGTGAAGCCGCGCCACGAGGTGACGGTGCTCGAGCGCAAGCGCTCGGCCGGCCTGCTCACGCTGCGCGTGACGCTCGAGAACCAGCGCGGCGAGATCGTGCTGGAGGGCGAGCACCGCTATCTGATCGCGTACCGTCCCGGGGCGTGAGCCGCGCCGCCGGCGCCATCCGATCGCGGGTCGGAGTGCCGCTGCTCTTCGTCGCGGCGCTCGCGAGCCCGGCGGCGGCCGAGACTCCGCCCGAGGCGCGCGCCTTCCTCGAGCACTACCACGAAGACCTCGGCCATCTGGACCGCGCCCGCGACCTGCTCGCCGCCGCCGCCGAGCGCCAGCCCGACGCGACGGTGGTGACCGACCTGTCGCGGACGTGGTTCCTCATCGGCGAATTCCGCGCGCGCGGTGACAGCGAGCGACTGGCTGCCTACGACCGCGGCCGCGAGGCCGGCCGCCGCGCCGTGGCTCTGGCGCCGCGGAGCGAGAGCGCGCACGTCTGGTACGCGCTCAACAGCGCGCGCTGGGCGGAGACGCGCGGGCTCATGCGCGCGCTGTCCGTCGTACCCGTGCTGCGCCAGGAAGCGCAGACGATCCTGAGCCTCAATCCCGCGTCGGTGGAGGGTCACACGCTCGCGGGCGGGCTGGACGCCGAGCTGCCGGCGATGCTGGGCGGCGACCGCGCCCGCGCCGAGGAGCATTTTCGCCGGGCGCTGGAGGCTGACCCGCGGCGGACGGGCACGCGCCTCGAGCTGGCGCGTCTCTACCTCGCGACGCGGCGCTCCGCCGATGCCCAGCGCGAGCTGCAGCGCGTGGTCGCCGAGCCGGCCCCGAGCGACATGCCCTACTGGGTGCTCCGCGACGCTCCGCGCGCCCGCGCGCTGCTCACGTCGCTCGGCGTCAACCCCGACGCTCGAGAGGCACCTTAAGGACGTGGGGGGCCCCGATATGGCCCCCCACACCCCCCCACCTTCGGGGCACCCCGGCAAAGCCGTGGCGCCCCTCTGCCCCCGACGCTCGGAGCGCCCCGGGACACCCGTGGCGCTCCTCGATGTCACGTGCACTTCTTGGGGGCCCGACATGGCCCCAGGATTCACATCTGTCCGATCCAGTCGGGGGCGGCGCGTTCGCGCCAGCGGGCGCGGATCGCCTCGAATTCGGCGGCGGGCAGTGGGCCGGCCTGAAGTCGCTCCGCGTTCTGCTTCCAGCGCTCCGGCCTGGACGTGCCGACGATGGCGGTATGGATGCCGGGCACGCTGAGCGTGAAGCGCAGCGCCGTGGCCACCGCGTCATCGAGCGGGCGGGCGAGGAAGTCGTAGTCGAGCGCGCGCAGCCGCTCCCAGTACGTCCGGTGGTAGGCGCTCGCGGGCGGGCGCGATCGGCTCCGCCACGCGACGTTGGCCACCGGCCGCTTGGCGATGACGCCCAGCCCGCGCTCGCAAGCGGCCGGCAGCACGGCGTCGAGGGCCTCCTGGTCGGCGACGCTCACGGAGATCTGCAGGGTGTCGAAGCGGCCGCTCTCGACCGCCCGGCGCGCCGCCGCGCCATCGCCGCTGTAGCCGATGTAGCGGGTCAGCCCGCGCTGCCGCGCCGTCTCCAGGGCGGCGACGGCATCGCCCTTCTTCAGCACGCCCTCCGAGCACGAGTGCAGCTGCACGAGGTCGAGCGCGTCGGTGCGCAGGCGCTCGAGGCTGCGCTCGATGGATTTGAGGATCGCCGTCGGCCGCCAGTCGTCGCGGCTCCAGTCGGCGGCGTGGCCGACCTTCGTGAAGAGGTGGAACTCGCGCCGCCGTCCGCTCACCGCGCGGCCGATCAGCGTCTCGCTGTCCGCGTAGCACTCGGCGGTGTCGATCACGTTCAGGCCGGCGTCGAGGGCGGCGTTCAGCAGCCGCGTGGCCACGGTCTGGCTCACGCCCTCGTAGCCGATCTCGCTGCCGCCGAAGCCGAGGGCGGTGACCTCCATGTCGGTGCGTCCGAGCCGTCGCCGCTCCATCAGCTGTCCCGCCAGGCGCTGGCGCGCCAGTTGTGGAAGCCGCCGCCGGCGTCGCGCCACTCGGGCAGCGGCATCACCAGATGGTCCGCAAGCGCGATCACGTAGGGCTCGTACATCCGCCGCAGCTCCGCGAGCTTGTCGGCCGCCGCGTCGGAGTCGTCGAGCAGGACGGCACCGGCCGCCAGCGCCACACGCAGCCGCCGCAGCTCCTCGCGGGGCAGGCGGTCGCGCGCCGCCGGCCGCGGTCGGCGCCGCAGGACCTGCGCGAGGTCCACCACCGCGTGGCGGGCCATGGCGAACGTGAATTCCGCCTGCCGCGCACAGGCGCCTTCGACGCCCACCATCACCAGGGCGCTCGTGTCGAGGATGGTCGTGAGCGCGGCGAGCCACGACTGGTTGTCGTGCTGCGAGCGGAAGTACGACAGCACCGGATAGGACAGGTGCGACTCCATGATCTCCGCCGCCCAGTGCTCCCAGTCGTCGAGCAGCTCGGCCAGCTCCTCGAGGTCCTCGCCCGCATGGCTTCGCAACAGCGCCTCCGCGCTCGGCGGCGAGCCCGCGCGCGCGTCCAGCAGCGTGATCTCGATCTCGCGACGCGAGAACGCCTGGTAGAGGACGGGGACGTAGCCGATCACCAGCGCGAGGAACCCGAACCCGAGACCGGCCTCGCCCACCATGACGGCGCGGCCCACGCGCGAGGTGGGCGCGATGTCGCCGAGGCCGAGCGTGAAGAAGGTCTCGCCGCTCAGATAGACGTACTCCAGAAATGTTCCGCCCTCGGGCGCGCTGAGCCGCACGCCGAGGCCCCACTGCACGAGGGCGAACGCGACGATGAGGCTCACGGCCCACGCCGCGAGCAGCAGCAGCACCGACAGCGGGCCGTAGAAGGACAGGTAGGTCTCGCGCTGTCCCCCCGGCGACAGGCGCCGGGCGATGGCCGACCACACCCTCCAGGTGACCCGATAGAAGGTGCTGCTGGGCCGCAGCCGCCGGGTCACGCGGCGCGGCAGCACGATGGCCTCGAATGCGTCCCAGACGATCACCGCGATCCAGAGCCCGCCCGCGACGGCGATCAGCCAGCGCATGATGTTGGGATGCCGACGGGACCGGCGGCGTCGCTCAGTCGGACCGGCCGCGCGCGGCGATGTCCCACACCGCCTCCACGCGGAGGCCGCGCACGCACCACACGCGGTCGTAGAGGTTGATCGTCGGGTCGCAGTGGGGCGGGAAGAACTCGATGCGCTCGCCCAGCCGGGGCGCACGCGAGGGGTCGGTGATCGTCAGCCGGCCGTGCTCGTCGCCCGCGAACCCGTACTCGACGCCGGGGCGCTCGACGGCCTCCGGCGGGAAGGGCTTGTCGGTCGAAAACGCCTTCAGTCCGCCGTCCACCATCGCGCGATCGGGCGTCGGCACGCTCACCACCGTCGTGGCCACCGTCAGCGCCATCTCGAATTCCGTCATGGCGTCGCCGGCGCGGCCGCCGATGCGGCGATAGTCGAGGTCCATCACGCAGTAGGAGCCGCTCTGCAGCTCGGTGAGCCCGCCCAGCTCGACGTCGATGTCGTGCGTGCCCGTCGAGCCGCCGGCGACGATCTCCACCGGCAGCCCGTCGGCTTCGAAGCGCGCGCGCGTGTCCATCAGCGGCGCCATCGCCGCGCGCGACGCCTCGCGGCGCTGCGCCCAGCCCATCACGTGCGCGCAGTGGCCGGCATAGCCCTGCAGCCCGCGCAGCCTCAGCGCCCCACGGTGGACCACGAGGCGGCCCAGGGCGAGGGCGGTCTCCCCCGGCTGCACGCCGGTGCGCCGGTTGCCGACGTCGACGTCGATCAGCACGTTGAGGGTCACGCGGTCCTCGACGGCCGCGCGCGCGAGCGCGTCCACGTTCTCGGCGTTGTCGACGACGACCATCGTGTCGGGCGCCTCGGCCACCAGGCGCATGAGGCGGCGGATCGCGCTCGGCGACACCACCTCCGTCGTGATGAGCAGGCCGCGGATGCCGAAGCGCGCCATCACCTCCGCCTCGCCGAGCTTCGCGCACGCGACGCCGACCGCGCCGGCGGCGACCTGCTTGTGCGCGATCTCGGGGCAGCGATGGGTCTTGGCGTGCGGCCGGAGCTGCTTGCCGGCCGCGCGCACGTGCTTGGCCATGCGCTCGAGATTGCGCTCGAAGCGATCCATGTCGAGCAGGAGCGCGGGCGTCGGAATCTCGTCGCGCGTCATCGGGAATCGGAGCCTAGCACGGATTTGACGCGGTCGACCCCCTTCACTAGACTGCGGTGGATCATGCCCGGACGCCCGTTCCTCCAGATCCCGGGACCCACGCTCGTGCCCGAGCGCGTGATGCGCGCGATGGCCCAGGCCGTCATCGACCACCGCGGGCCCACCTTCGGCGCGCTCGTGCGCGACTGCCTCGCGGGGCTGAAGGACGTGTTCCAGACGACGCGCGGGCAGATCATCCTCTATCCCGGCTCGGGCACCGGAGCGTGGGAGGCGGCGCTCGTCAACACGCTTTCGCCCGGCGACCGGGTGCTCGCGTGCGTGAACGGCCACTTCTCCACCGGCTTCGCGAAGACCGCCGTCGCGTACGGCATCGAGGTCGAGCGGCTCGAGGTCGCGTATGGCGAGGGTGTGCCCGCCGATCGCGTGGCCGCGCGCCTGGCCGCCGACACCGCGCACCAGCTCCGCGCCGTGCTGGTCGTACACAACGAGACCTCCACCGGCGTGACGTCCGACGTCGCGGCCGTGCGGGCGGCGCTCGACGCGTGCGAGCACCCCGCCCTGCTGCTCGTGGATACCGTCTCGTCCCTCGCCTCGATCGATTTCAGATTCGACGCGTGGGGCGTGGACGTGGCGCTGACGGGCCCGCAGAAGGGGCTGATGCTCCCGCCGGGCATGGCCATCCTCGCCGTGAGCGAGCGCGCGCTCAGCGCGTCCGAGAAGGCGACGTGCCCGCGCGCGTTCTGGGACTGGCAGCCGGTGCTCGAGCGCAATCGCCGGGGTGAGTTTCCCTACACGCCGGCGACGATCCTCCTGTTCGGCCTGCGCGAGGCGCTGGCGATGCTGCGCGAGGAGGGACTGGTCAACGTGTTCGCGCGCCACGCGCGGCTGGCCGAGGCGTGCCGGCGCGCGGTGCGGGCGCTCGGCCTCGCGATCCTCTGCCGCAAACCGGAGGAATGCTCCAACACGCTGACCGCGGTGGTGATGCCGCAGGGCTTCGACTCGGACGCCTTCATCCGCCACGCCGCGCAGAAGCTCGACATGTCGCTGGGCGTGGGACTGGGCGCGGTGAAGGGCACGGTGTTCCGGATCGGCCACCTCGGCAGCCTCAACGAGCTGGAGCTGCTCGGCGGCTTGGCGGGCGTGGAGCTGATGCTGAAGGACTTCGGGGTGCCGATCCGCCTCGGCGCCGGCGTCACCGTCGCCGAGGAGTTCCTGCTCTCCTAGCGGCGCAGCGCGTTGTTCAGGCTGCGCGTCTGGATCCCGCCCTTGAGGTCCTGGTCCGCCTGCGGCGGCCGCGGCGCCGGACGGGTGAGATCGCGCACGACCGTCTGCTCGCGGTCTTGCTGCTGGATCTCCGCCGTTGCGCGGTCCACGTCCTGCTGCACCTGGTCGGCCGGCGTCAGCGGGCGCACGATCACCCGGCGGTGACGCATCTCCTGCTGCAGCTGAGTCTCGGATGTGGGGCTCGCAGCCTGCGCGAATACGGTGGCGGGAACGAGCGTTCCGATCAGAGCCATGACCGCGGTGACGCTACCTCTCATTGGCGACTCCTTGCCTACCCTACACCCGTAAGACGCGCGACCACCCACGTCGAGATTCGGCCACGTCGCGATTCGGCGCCTGCAGCCGTCATGCCGTCGACTAGCGGCCCAGGCTGATGTCATCCGGCAGCTCGTCGACGTCGTCGGGCCCGCGCGGGAAGAAGCGCGCGAGGGTGGTGCCGACCTCCGCGACGGCGCCGATCACGGCGCCACGGACGGCGCCCGCGCGGAGCCGCTCGATCATCCGATCGCGCACGCCCGTCCAGTAGTCGTCGCCCACGCGGGTGTGGATGCCCTCGTCGCCGACGATCGCCAGTTTGCGGTCCTCGATCGCAAGGTAGACGAGGACGCCGGAGCGGTGGGCGGTGCGGTGCATGCCGAGCGCCGCGAAGACGTCACGCGCGCGCTGCATGGCATCGCTGGTGCGCCGGCGCAGGCCATGCGCGACGCGGCGCTCGATGTGGACGCGGATCTCGGCCGACGTGCCGCGCTCCGCCTCGCGTACCGCGGCCGTGATGGCGTCGAGATCGGCCTCGGTGAAGGCGCGGCGGGCCCAGCCGGGGTGGCGCCGGAACATCACCAGTCCCCGCTCGCGCCGCCGCCGCCGGAGCTGCCGCCGCCGCCACCCGAGAAACCGCCGCCGCCACCGCCGCCGCCCCACGAGCCGCCGCCGCCACCGCCGCCCCAGAAGATCGGCGGGTGCGAGCTCCAGCCGCGGCGGTCGGCGGTGACGGCACGCCGCTGCGAGGATCGCAGGGCGCTGAAGATCGCCACGCCGAAGACGCCGAAGAACAGCGCGAACAGGAGGACGGTGGCGGGATCGGCCGCGCTCCATGGCGCGAGGCGGCGCGGCGGCGGCGGAGCCGCACCACCGCCGATGCGCGCGAACACGGCGTCCACCGCGGCGTCGAGACCGGCGGCGTAGCGCTGCTCACGGAAGCGCGGGGCGATGACGTCGCGGATGATCGACGCGGCGACGGCGTCGGTGATCACCGGCTCGAGACCGTAGCCGACCTCGATCCGCAGCTTCCGCTCCTTCAGGAAGACGACGAGGAGGACGCCGTTGCTGAGGCCCTTGCGGCCGACCTTCCACCGCTCTTCGAGCCGGACGGCGACGTCCTCGACGCTGTCGCCCTCGAGCGAGGGAAAGATCGCCATGAACATCTGGACGCCGCTCCCGCGCTCACGCTCGGCCAGCTTGTCCTCCAGCCGCCCGCGGTCGGCGGCGGACAGGACGCCGGCGTAGTCGTTGACGCGCGCCGTGGGCGCGGGGGGGAGCGTGAGGGCGAGGGCGAGGAGGACGCCGAGGAGCAGCCTAGAACTTCACTTTGGGCGCCGTCTCGCTGCCCGGCGCCGCCTCGAAGAACGCCTTCGGCTTGAAGCCCATCATTCCGGCCACCACGCTGGCCGGAAACGTGCGGAGCCGCGTGTTGTAGTCGCGGACCGCGGTGTTGTACCGCTGGCGCTCCACCGTGATGCGATTCTCCGTCCCCTCGAGCTGGCTCTGCAGTGTCAGGAAGTTCTGGTTCGACTTCAGCTCGGGATAGCGCTCCACGGTGACGAGCAGGCGGCTGAGCGCGCCGGAGAGCTGGTTCTGCGCGGCCTGGAACTTGGCCATGGCCTGCGGATCGTTGAGAGCCTCGGGCGTGAGCTTGATGCTGCTGGCGCTCGCGCGCGCCTGCGTGACCTCGGTGAGGACGGTTCGCTCCTGCGCCGCGAAGCCCTTCACGGTCTCGACGAGATTGGGAATGAGGTCGGCCCGCCGCTGGTAGACGTTCTGGACCTGCGCCCATTTTTCGTTGACGTCCTGCTCGAGACCGACGAGCCGGTTCTGGACGCCGATCGCCCAGACCACGACGCCGACGACGAGCACGACCACCACCGCGAGCGCGACGAGACCGGCACGCATGCCGCTCGGATTATACTCAACGCCGTGCCGGAAACCCTTCCTCTATATCGCGTGACCGCCAAGAATACCTCGTCGGGCGAGAACAGGATCCACGACGACGCCACCGCACGACGCTACGGCTTCCGCGGCGCCCTCGTCCCCGGCGTCACCGTCTACGCCTACATGACCCAGCCGCTCGTGGCGGCGTTCGGCCCCGCGTGGCTCGCGCGCGGGACGGCCGACGTGCGCTTCGTCAAGCCGGTGCTGGAGGGCGAGGAGCTCGTGGTGAGCGGCGTCGTGACCGCGCGCGACGCCAGGGGCGTGACGGCGACGCTGACGGGCGCCACCGCGGCCACGCCGGAGTGCGCGACGCTGACGGCGACCATCCCCGCCGGGCTGCCGACGCCCGTCAACGTGGCCGGCTACGGCGAGGCGCCGCTGCCCGAGCCGCGTCCCGACGCGACCCGCGAGCACTGGACGTCGCTGGCGACGCTCGGCACGCCGCGCGCCCACTACGACATCGCCGCCGCCGAGGCCTACCTCGCCAAGGTCGGCGAGCCGCTGGCCCTCTACCGCGGCGTCGGCGGGTGGGTGCATCCGGCCTTCCTTCTCGAGCAGGGCAACCGCGCCGTCGATCGCAACGTCAGGATGGGCCCGTGGATCCACGCCGGCAGCGTCGTGCGCCACCTCGGCGGCGCCCGCGTGGGCGAGCGGCTGGCCACGCGCGGCCGGGTGCGCTCGCTCTTCGAGAAGAAGGGACGCGAGTTCGTCGAGCTGGACCTCGTGGTGACCGCCGGCGAGCCGGCGCGTCCCGTCGCCCACGTGCTGCACACCGCGATCTATCGTCTGCCGCCGCCCGAGTGATTGCCTCGCCGGAAGGCGCGTGCTAGAAACGTCCATTCCGACTGGAGGCCCGTGATGGACCTGAATCTCTCGCCCGAGGACCGCGCGTTCCGCGACCAGGCCCGCCGGTGGTTCTCCGCCAACGTGCCGCGCACCGAGCTCAAGACGCTCGAGGAGCGCCGCGCCTGGCACCGCACGATGTACGACGCGGGCTACGTGGGCATGGGCTGGCCCAAAGAGTACGGCGGCCGCGGCGCCACGCCGATGCAGCAGGCCATCGCCGCCGACGAGATGGCGCGCGCCAACGCGCCGGCGCCGATCAACGGCCTCGGCGTCGGGTTCATCGGGCCCACCATCATCATCCACGGCACGCCCGAGCAGAAGCAGCGCTACCTCAAGAAGATCCTCACCGCCGAGGAGATGTGGTGCCAGCTCTACTCCGAGCCCAACTCGGGCTCGGACCTCGCCAGCCTGCGCACGCGCGCCGAGGACAAGGGCGACCACTTCCTCGTCAACGGCCAGAAGATCTGGACGAGCGGCGGCCACATCGCGGACTGGGGCATCCTGCTCGCGCGCACCGATCCCGGCGTGGCCAAGCACAAGGGCATCTCGTGCCTGCTGTTCAACATGCGCCAGCCCGGCGTGGAGGTGCGCCCGCTCAAGCAGATCACGGGCAGCTCGGAGTTCAACGAGGTCTTCATGACCAACGCGCGCACCGAGAAGCGCGATCTCCTCGGCCGGCTCGGCCAGGGCTGGGCGATCGCGCAGACCACGCTGGGCTTCGAGCGCGGCGGCAACTCGATGGCGCGCGTGACGCGGTATGCCTCCGCCTTCGACCGCCTCGTAGAGGCGGCGAAGAAGCTCACACGCGGCGGCAAGCCGCTGCTCGAGGATCCGGTGGTGCGCGCCAAGCTCGGAAAGATCTACGCCGACATGGAGGTGCAGCGCTACGCGGCGCTGCGCGTGCTCTCGGCGCTGCAGAAGGGCGACTCGCCGGGCGCGGCCTCCTCGATCACCAAGCTGTCCTACAGCGAGTTCGAGAAGCGCTACTACGAGCTCTGCCTCGAGATCCTCGGTCCGTACGGCCAGGTGACCGACGGCGGGCTGGAAGAAACGACGCTCGATGTCGATTCCTCGTCCGGCGTGCGTTCGAGCTGGGCGTACGCGTTTCTCTGGGCGCGCGCCGGCACGATTTATTCGGGCTCGTCGGAGATCCAGAAGAACGTCATCGGCGAGCGCGTGCTCGGTCTCCCCAAGGAGATCCGCGCCGACCGCGTCGCGAAGGCGTAGGAGGGCATCGTGGATTTTTCGTTCAGCTCCGATCAGCAGCTCCTCCGGAACTCCGCGCGCGCCTTCCTGGACGAGCACAGCAAGCCGGCGCAGGTCCGGCTCCTGTGGGACGATCCGCGCGGCGAGAGCGAGGCGCTGTGGAAGGAGATGGCACAGCTCGGCTGGCTCGGCCTCGCCCTGCCGGAGGACGCCGGCGGGAGCGCGCTCGGCCTCGTCGAGACGGCCATCCTCCAGGAGGAGCTCGGGCGGGCCGCGTGCCCGTCGCCGTATCTGCCCACCGTGCTGGCGGCCATGGCCATCGACCGCTTCGGCAGCGCGGCGCAGAAGCACCGCTGGCTGCCCGCCGTCGCCGGCGGCGGCGCGCGCGCCACGGTGGCCCTGATGGAGCGCGCGCTGGACTTCCGTCCGGAGTCGATCGAGACGCGCGCCGACGAGCGGGGCGGCAAGGTCGTGCTGAGCGGCGTCAAGCAGTTCGTGCCGTGGGCGCACGTCGCCGACGTCATCCTGGTTCCCGCGCAGCGCGCCGGGTCGCTGGCCGTATACCTGGTCGAAGCGTCGGCGCCGGGCGTGTCGATCACGCCGCTGACCAGCATGGATCCGGGCACGCGGCTGGGCCAGGTCACGCTCGACGCGGCGGCCGTCGCCGCCGAGGCGATGCTGCCGGCGGAGGCCGTGCCGTTCCTGCTCGAGCGCGGCGCCGTCGGCGCCGCCGCCGAGATGCTCGGCGCCGCGCGCCGCTGCCTGGACATGGCCGTCGAGTACGCGAAGGTGCGCGAGCAGTTCGGGCAGCCGATCGGCTCCTTCCAGGCGATCCGCCACCGGTGCGCCGAGATGCTGCTGGACGTCGAGAACTCGCACGCGGCGACCTACTACGCGGCGTGGGCGCTCGCCAGCGGCGCCGAGGATGGCCCGCTGGCCGCCTCGGTGGCCAAGTCGTACGTCAACGACGCCGCGCGTAAGGTCTGCGGCGACGCCATCCAGGTGCACGGCGGCATCGGCTTCACGTGGGAATACGACCTGCACCTCTACTTCAAGCGCGCGAAGGCGCTCGAACCGCTGTACGGCGACGCCGAGCACCACCGCGAGCTCATCGTCCGCCGCGTGGCCCGCTGAGGTCGCGGTGGCGGATCTGGCGACTCCGCTCGGGGGCGTTCGGGTCGTCGACCTGACGAGCTACATCGCCGGCTCCTACGCGGCGACGATGCTCGCCGATCTCGGCGCCGACGTCGTGAAGGTCGAGTCGCTCGAGGGCGATTCCTTCCGCGAGCTGCCCGGCTTCTTCGCGTGGAACCGCGGCAAGCGCTCGATCGCCATCAACCTCAAGGCGCCCGAGGGACGCGCCGTCGTCGAGCGGCTCGCGCGTGACGCCGACGTGGTCATGGAGAACATGCGCCCGGGCGTGGCCGACCGGCTGGGGGTGGGCGAGGCCACCCTGCGCGGGCTCAACCCACGCCTGATCTATTGCTCGACCACGGCGTTCGGCTCCACCGGTCCGTTCGTCGACCGCCCGGGGTTCGATCCGGTGTTGCAGGGCATGGCCGGCATCATGGCGCTCCAGGGCTTCGGCGGTCCGCCGCAATATATCCGCGTCGCGCTCGTCGATTACTACGCGGCGGCGCTCACCGCCCAGGCGGTGCTCGCGGCCCTCTTCGTCCGCGAGCGCAGCGGCGTCGGCCAGAAGGTGGAGACGTCGCTGCTGCACGCGGTGACGGCCTTGCAGGCCGGAAATTTCGTCGACTATCCCGGCAAACAATCGGTCTTCCGCGACAACCCGACCTATCGGCTCTACCAGGCCGGCGACGGCGAGTGGCTCTTCCTCGCCTGCGGCAACCAGTCGTTCTGGGTCAAGCTGTGCCAGGCGCTCGGGCTGGAGGACCTCGCGCACGACCCCCGCTTCGCCTCCTGGATGCTGCGGCTCGACAACCGCGAGGTGCTGCTGCCGATCTTGGAGACGCGCTTCCGCTCGCGGCCGCGCGACGCCTGGCTGGAGGTGCTGCGCACGCACGATATCCCGGCCGGCGCCGTGCACACGATCGACGAGTTCCGCCGCCATCCGCTGACGCGGCATCACGGGCTGGCGCGCGAGTACGATCATCCGGAGGTCGGCCGCCTCACGCTGCCGGGATCGCCGCTGCTCTTCTCGCAGACGCCGACGCGCGACGTGGGACCCTCGCCGACGCTCGGCCAGCACACCGACGAGGTGCTCGGCGCCGCCGGCTACGACGCCGCCGCGCGGGCCGGGCTCCGCGCCCGCAAGATCATCCGATGAACGCGCCGTCCCGGAGGAGCCTCGCGTGAGCACGACATACGAGACGCTCGTGTACGACGTCGCCGAGCACGTGGCGACGCTGACGCTGAACCGGCCCGACGTCCACAACGCGATGAACGACGCCATGCGGCGCGAGCTCACGCGCTGCTTCGAGGCCCTCGCCGTCGACGACGACGTCAAGGTCGTCGTGGTCACGGGCGCCGGCGAGAAGGCGTTTTCGGCGGGCGCCGACATCCGCGAGTTCGTCGCTCCGCTGGTCCCGGTGCAGTTCCGCGAGCGCCGCCGCCGCGTGGACTTTCGCCAGGCCATGGACGGCTGTCCGCAGCCGATCCTCGCCGCCGTCAACGGCTTCGCCCTCGGCGGCGGTCTCGAGCTGGCGCTGGCGTGCGACATCCGCGTGGCCGCGGCCACCGCGACGCTGGGCCTCACCGAGATCAACCTCGCCATCATTCCGGGCGGCGGCGGCACGCAGCGGCTGCCGCGACTGGTCGGCCGCGGCAAGGCGCTCGAGATGATCCTCACGGGCGCCCGCATCCCCGCCGACGAGGCGCTGCGCATCGGCCTCGTCGAGCGCGTGGTGCCGGCCGGCGAGGCGCTGAAGGCGACGCTCGAGCTGGCGCGCGCGATGGCGGCGAAGGCGCCGGTGGCGCTGCGCTACGCCAAGGAGGCGGTGGGGAAGGGCCTCGAGCTGCCGCTGGCCGACGGTCTTCGCCTCGAGGGCGACCTGTCCACGCTGCTGCGCACGACCGACGATCGCGTGGAAGGCGCCAAGGCGTTCCTGGAAAAGCGCGCGCCGCGCTGGACGGGGAAGTAGCGCTGCCCTTCGGGTATTACGCGCGGCTGTCGCGCGCGCAGCAGGCCGTCTATCGCAAGAGCGACGCGATCACGGAGATCCGGCTGCCGCAGGCCGAGCGCTTCGCGGCCGCGGTCGACGCGGTGGAAGGTGCCCTGCTCGCCGAGGATCGCGCGGCCACCCAGGCGGCGAGCGAGCGGGTGATCGGCGGTCTGATGGAGGTGCTGGGCGCGCCGCCGGTCAGGGTCGAGGTGCTCGCGGCGCGGCCGCACGCGACGTGGGGCGAGCTGCATGGCCTCTACACCGCCGAGCGCGGCCGGCGTCCGAAGATCCAGCTCTGGATGCGCACCGCCAAGCAGAAGCGCGTGGTGGCATTCCGGACGTATCTGCGCACGCTGCTCCATGAGGTCGGACACCACCTCGACTACACGGTCTTGAGATTGAACGAGTCGTATCACACGGAGGGCTTCTACAAGCGCGAGTCGAGCCTCTTTCACCAGCTCGTCACGGATCTCAGGAGGAGCGCGATGCCGACGATGGAGGAATACGCCAAGCAGCCTCGCGAGCAGCGCATCCAGCGCCTGGAGCGCACGGCCGACGAGCTGGCCGCGGCCATCCGCGGTCAGAGCGACGCGGCCCTGGCGCGCCGGCCCGACGCCAAGAACTGGGCGGCCAAGGAAGTCGTCTGCCACCTGCGGGACGTCGAAGAATCGTTCAGGATGCGCTTCGACACGATCCTGGCCGTGGACAATCCCCCGCTCTCCGGCGTCGATCCAGATCGCTGGGCCGAGGAGCGCCAATATCTGCGAAACGATGCGGGCGAGGCGGCGGCGGCGTTCCGCCGGCGCCGCGAGGACTCGCTGGCCGTCATGAAGAAGCTGGGGCCGGCGGACTGGGAGCGTGGCGGCACCCACCCGGTGCGCGGCAAGTTCACCCTCGACGCGTTCCTGACGCTGATGGCGTGGCACGACGACAACCACCTCGATCAGCTCAAGCGCGCGCTGGAAGGGAAGCCCTAACGGCGGGCGCGCCCGCGCCGGTGACGCCTCGGCCCCTTGATCTTCTTCTCGAGCATCTTGCGCAGGTTGGGCCGCGGGCCGATGTGCTGGCTCAGCGGAAACTGTGAGCCGTCGGCCTTCTGGCGCGAGCCGGTCGCCCTGAGAAGGGCCCGCGCCCTTCGGGAGTCGAGGAGGAGACCGCGCGTCCGCCGGCGATAGCCCTGCACGCACGCCAGCGTGCCCGCGACCATCGCGCTCGCCGCCGAGGTCCCGCCGAAATCCTGGATGTACCACCGGTCCTCGTCCACTCCGCCCTGCTTGCAGCCGTAGCCGGTGGTGACGACCTCGTCGCCCCAGCCCTGGACGTCGACGCAGCGGCCCCAGTTGGAGTACGCCATGCGGGAGCGATCGACCCTCGAGGTGCCGACCGGCGGCACGCCGGCGCCGACGATGATGGTGCCGGAATCCACGTGGCGACGATCGAGCGGGTTGCGCCAGCCCGACGGGAAGCCGACGTCGGCGGTGTCGAACATCGCCGCGTCGAGCGAGACGCCTTGCAGCGTGCTCGGATGCCCATTGCCGGCGGCCTCCACGACGAGCAGGCCGAGCGAGGTGGCGTACATGATGGCGGCGAGGTCGTCGGGCCACCACTCGACCGGGATGTTGTAGCCGCCGGGGCCGACGCGCTGGAGCTCGAGCAGGATGATGTGGCCCGTGCCGAGCTTCGTCCCGTTCTCGGTCAGGAGGTGCGCGGCGGTGCGGATGGCGTTGGCGGTGTCGATCGTGCCGGGGATCTGATCCTCCGGCAGTCCCGGCATCCGCGTCGAGACACCCCGCACGTTGGCGTGGGGACAGATGCCCTCGATGCCGAGCGCGTTGTCGTCGCCGTGGAGGATCCCGAGGATCGCGGTGCCGTGATTGCGCTCGCGAATGCAATCCACGGGATAGCCGCCCGCCAGTCCGCCGCACTCGAGCAGATCCTCGTGAGTGAACCGCCACTCGCGCTCGACGTCGACGATCTCCACGCCGTCACCCTTGCCGCCGCGGCGCGTCCACGCGTAGCGCGCGTCGATGCCGTCCGGTGCGGCGTCGAGATAGCGCTGCTCGGTCGAAAGATCCGGCGTGCTCGCCGGCGCCCACGCGAGCGGTGTGCACCACGTCTCGGCGCAGGAGTACGCCGGAGCATCCGCCGGTGGCTTCACGTACGCGCCCGTGACGTCCCCGTGCTTCAGGAGCCGCGCCCGGATCTCGGGGAAACGCGACTCCGGCGCCGTCACCACGAGGAACTCGTCCAGCTGCGGCACGCGCCCGGGCGCCCGCCCGCGCTTCGCCGGCTCCGGCGAGCGCGGCGCTGCGACGAAGAGCGGCGACAGCGTTCCGCCGAGACTCGCCACCACGGCGGCGATTCCCGCGCGATCGACACCGGGCCGGGCCGTCACGATGAGCTGGCTGCGAATCTCCTGTCTCGTCGATGGCGTCGGCGCCGGCGGCTTCTTCTGCGGCGGAGTTTTCCGCGGCGGCGTGCCCCGTGGCGGCCTTGGCGTCGGCGGCGTCGGCTTCGTGGTGGCCGGCGGCCGCCGCGGCGGTGTCGGCCTGCGCGGCGATATCGGTCTGCTCGCGATCTGCCGTCTCGGCCTTGGCCCCTTCGCCATTCGCGGCGCCCTCCGCGTGCTCGCTTGACAACCCTGGACCCGCCGCCTAGAGTCGCTCGGGATACTAGCACCACTCGAAGCGCGTGAGCCTTCGACGGGGAGGCCGTCGACGATTCGGATGAGCGCGCGGTTGCTCGTGCTCGGCGCCGGCTCCGGCGCCGCCAACAACCTGATCCGCAGCCTTCGCGCGGCAGACGCGCCGGTGACCGTCGTCGGCGCGCACACCGACCGATTCGTGTTGCGCTGCGCGCCGACCGCGCGCCGCTATCTCCTTCCGCCCGCGTCCCATCCCGACTTCGCGCCCGCGCTCGCTCGTCTGATCGCCGCCGAGCGCATCGACCTCGCGATCCCGCTCTCGGATGCCGACGTGCGCGCGGTGGCCGCGCGGCGCGACGCGCTCGGCTGCCGGACGCTGCTGCCCGCGCTCGCCACGATCGAGCTGTGCCAGGACAAGTACGACTTCGCGGATTTTCTCACCGCGCGCGGCGTGCTGGTGCCGGAGACGGTCGCCCTGCGAACGCTCGACGACGTGGAGGCGGCGTTCGCGCGGCTGGCGCGCCACGCCCAGCTCTGGTGCCGTCGGCGCCGCGGCCAGGGCGGGCTCGGCGCGCTGCTCGTCACGCGGCCCGCGCAGGCGCGCGCGTGGATCGAGTACTGGCACGAGATGCGGGGCGTGGACGTATCGGAGTTCACGCTGGCCGAGCACCTGCCCGGCCGCGACTTCGCCGGCCAGGCGCTCTTCGCCGGCGGCGAGACAATCCTCACGCACACCTACGAGCGGCTCTCGTACCTCGGAGCCGCCGCCGCGCCGGCCGGTATCGGACTCGCCGCGCTCGGCAAGCGGGTCACCGACCGGCGTGTGACCGACCTCGTGGCGACAGCGGTGCGCGCGATCGAGCCACGCGCCTCGGGCGTCTTCTGCTTCGACGCGCGCGAAGACGCCGGCGGCCGGCCGCGGCTGACCGAGCTGAACGCCGGCCGGTTCGGCCTGAGCGCGATCCTCCTCGACCTCGCGGGCAAGACCAACATGGCCACGGCGTACGTGCAGCTCGCCCTCGGCGAGCGCCTCGAGCCGATCGTCGAGCCGGACCCCCTCGAGGAGTGGTATATCGTGCGGGACTACGACGGCGCGCCCGCGGTGCTGCGGGCCGACGACCTGTTCACCGGGATCGACGAGGCTCCGTGACGGCGGACCTCGCGTGGCGCTCAACCCCAGCCAGGAGGACACCGTGCCAGGACCGCCGAGCGGCAACGAGAGTTACGTGGTCTCCATCTCCTTTCCCGGACCGCTGAAGGACTCCGAGCTCAAGAAGGTGAGGGCCGAGATCAAGAAGTGTCTGAAGCACCTGAGGAAGGTCCAGGCGACCGCCGTCGTCCAGGAAGAGAAGATCGCGCCCAGGCGATGAACCGGCCGCCCGAGCACCGCATCGAGATCGCCGGCGACCTCGACCGACACGCGGCGGAGGCCCTGCGGCTCGAGATCGAGCGCTTCGCACGCGCCGAGGGCATCGCGCTGACGGTGACGGTCAGCCGTGCGGAGGACCCGCCCGACTCAGCCTGAGGTCAGCGCGGTCTCGGCGCGCGCGGCCCACCACGCCATCCGGAGCTCGCGCAGCGCCGCGGCCGCGCCGGCCACGAGGTCGCGCGCGTCCTCCCGCTTGCCGGCGCGGGCGGCCAGCCGGCCGCGACCGAGCTGCACGAGGGCCGCCAGCGGCCGCATGCCGAATTCCGCGGCGAGCACGGCGCCCTCGTCGTAGTACGCCCGCGCGCGCTCGAGGTCGCCCGCCCTCACCGCAACGTCGCCCAGCGTGCGCAGGGTCCACGCCGACCAGCCGCGCTCGCCGTGGGCCGCGGCCAGATCGAGCGCGCGCTGCGCGTGCGCGGCGGCGCCCGCCGCGTCGCCGGCGGCCAGCCGCGCCTCGGCCAGCGTCGCGTAGAGCAGCGACTGCCCGCTCACCAGCGTGATGGCCGCCGCCTTCGCGATGGCCTCCTCGAGCAGGCTCTCGCCCTCCCCCACGCGGCCCGCGAGGACGTGCACCGCCCCCAGCGTGGACGCGAGTCGCGAGAGCCAGAGGAGGATGTTGTGCTCGCGGCTCAGCGCGAGCCCGCGCTCGAGCAGCGCGCGCGCGTCCTCGAGATCGCCCTGCCGGAAATGCACGACACCGAGCCCCGCGCAGGCCACGATCAGGTTGAGCGGCGTCTCCACCGACTCGGCGATCGCGATGGCTTCGCGCCCGCGGGCGACGCCGTCGGCAAAGCGGCCGAGCTCCGCGAGACACCAGGCGAGCGTCGTGCGCTGGTGGACCGCCGGCAGCTGCGGCAGGCCGAAGCGGTCGCGCCGGTTGTCGCCGACGAAGGCGACGTTGCGCGCGAACAGCTCCGCCGCACGCTCGTATTCGCCGCCGTCGTAGAGCGCCTGGCCGAGGTACGCGGTGGCGGCAACGCGCAGGCCCGCGTCGTCGAGCGATTCCGCCAGCTCCAGGGCGCGGGCGCTCGCCCGCCGCGCTCCGGGCGCGTCGCCCATGCGCAGACGGAAATGGCCGGCCGCATAGAGCGCGCACTGGCAGAGCCGGCGGCGGTCGCCGTGCCGCTCCGCGAGACGCTCGGCCTCGCGCAGGTGCTCGGTCAAGCGCGCGAACTCGCCGAGGGGCAGCAGCGCCGTGCGCAGGTCGAAGCGCAGGTCGATCGCCTGCTCGGTGCGCTGCTGGCTTTCCGGCAGGCGGCCGAGCGCCGTCAGCGCGCGCTCCAGGACGTCGGCGGCCTCGCGGTGGGCGGAGCGGCTCAAGGCCTTGACACCCGCCTGCCAGAGATAGACGACGGCGCGGTCCCACAGGCCGCCGACGAAGGCGTGATGCGCGAGCCGCTCGACCAGCTCCAGCTGGCGGTCCGGATACATCTGCTCCATGGCCTTGAGGATCCGCTCGTGCAGGGCGCGCCGCTGCTCGGGCGGGAGCAGGTCGTACGCGACCTCCCGCATGAGCGCGTGGGCGAAGGTGTACTCGGTCTCGCCGCCGCCGGCGCGCTCGTGGAGGAATTCCGCGGTCTGCAGCCGCGCGAGCCGCCCCCCGACGACGTGCGAAGGCTCGTCCGCCAGCGCGGCCGCCAGCGAGAAGGCAATGTCGCGGCCGACCGCCGACAGCGTGAGAAGCAGCTGGCGCTCCTCCAACGGCAGGCGATCGATGCGCGACACCAGCAGCTCCTGGATCGTCGCCGGCACCGGCATGCCGGGCGAGAAGCCACCGCGCTCGCGCACCGCGCGCGCGAGCTCCTCGAGGAAGAGCGGGTTGCCCTCGGCGCGCGCGAACACGGAGTCCATCAGCGAGTCGGCGACGGCCGCGTCGCCCAGGATCGAGCGCACGAGGGCGAGGCTGTCGGCGGGCGCCAGCGGCGGCAACGCGATCTGGGTCGCGTACGACTTGTCGATCCACGGCGGGCGATAGCCGGGACGGTAGGTCGCGATGAGTAAGATTCGCGCGCCCGCCATCGTCTCGACGAGCGAGGTGAAGAACTCCTCCGACGTTCGGTCGATCCAGTGCACGTCCTCGACGGCGAGCACGACCGGCACCTCCTCGCTCGCTCGCACGCACAGCCGCCGAAGCGCCTCGAACACGCGCGTCTTCAGCGCGTCGGGATCGGGCGGCTCGGCGGCGGCGTCGCGCGCGACGCCGAGGATGCGCAGGAGATCGTCGACGGCGCCGTCGGGCGGCCCGCCCGCCCAGTCGAGGCTGCGCTTGATCTTCTCCTCGACGACGTCGGGCGGGTCCGTCTCCTTCACGCGCGCCGCCGCGCGGGCCAGCTCGATCATCGGACCATAGGGGACGGCGCTGCCGTAGGAGACGCAGTAGGCCTCGAGGCACGCGGCCGGCTGCGCCGCGATCACGCGGCGGAACTCGTGCAGGAGCCGCGACTTGCCGATGCCGGCGGCGCCCGCGACGCCGATCGCCTGAGCCCGGCCGCGTGCGGCCGCGTCGAAGCCGCTGCGCAGCAGCTGCAGCTCCTGCTCGTGGTCCACGAACGCGACGACACGCCCGCCGAGGCCCAGCCGCGTGCGGACGTGGCCGCCGAGCACGAAGTGCGGGCGCGGCTGGTCCACCTCCCAGAGGTCGAACCGGCGCTCGAGGAACGGTCCCGCCGCCTCGCTCACGAGGATCGCCTCCGGCGCGCTGAGCGCGAGCAGCCCGTCGAGCACCGCGACCGCCTGGTGCCGCGCGTCGACGTCGATCTCCTGCCGCTCCGCGCCGTGAGCGACGAGCGCCTCCATCACATGGATTGCCGCCTTGAAGCGCGGCGCCACCCCGCCGATCTTGCGGCTGCGCTCGAGCGTCTTCTGCATGGCCAGCGCCGCGTGGCCGCTGCGCGTCGGCGCGTCCTCGGCGAGGCCGAGGCCGAACGATGCGAGCAGTCCCGACGGCGAAAGTCCCTCGAGACGGCCGCCGAAGCCCGCGACCTTCTCGACGAGCGTCTCGAGCGTGCGGCCGGCGTCCAGCACCTCGTCGCCCTCGCCGACGAACTCGACCCCGGCGCGCAGGAGCGTCACCCGGCGGCGCTCCCAGCGCAGCGGCGCGCGGGCCGCCGCCCGCGGCGCCGGCACGGCGGCGGGGGCCCGGGGTCTCGGCGTCGGGCGCGGCGCGGGCGCCGCCGTCGGCTCGTCCCGACGCAGCCCGTACTTCTCGATGCGCGCCCGCAGCGTGTTGCGCGAGATCCCGAGCAGCGCCGCCGAGCGCGAGATATTCCACGTCGTCCGCCGCAGCACCTCGACCAGCCGGTCGCGAACCGCGTCGTCGAGGGACGCGCCCGCCTCCTCCACCGGCGCCGCGGGCTCGGGCGCATGCGCCTCTGGCAGGCCCAGCGCGGAAGCGGAGATCTCGCCCTCGGGGTCGAGCAGCGCCAGGCGTTCCATGAGATTGGCCAGCTCACGCACGTTGCCCGGCCACGGGTAGCGCAGCAACGCGGCGCGCGCCTGCTCGCTCAGACGGCGCTCGCTGATGCCATAGTCCGCGCACGCCCGCTTGAGGAAGTGATCGGCCAGCTTCACGATGTCCGCGCCGCGCTCGCGCAGCGGCGGCAGCGTCAGCGTGACGACGGCGAGTCGGTGATAGAGATCCTCGCGGAAGCGGCGCCGGCGAATCGCCTGGCGGAGGTCCTCGTTGGTCGCCGTGATGAGCCACACGTCGATGGGCTCGTCGCGCGTGCTGCCGAGCCGGCGCACCATGCGCTCCTCGAGCGCCTTGAGGAGCTTGGCCTGGAGCGCCTCGCCGAGCAGCCCGATCTCGTCGAGGAAGATCGTCCCGCGCTGGGCGGCCTGCAGGAGACCCGGCTTCGCGCGGCGCGCGTCGGTGAAGGCGCCCCGCTCGAAGCCGAACATCTCGGCCTCGAGCAGCGTCTCGGGGATCGCCGCGCAGTTGACGTCGACGAACGGCCCGTCGGCGCGCGGCCCGGCGCGATGCAGCATGCGCGCGAGCAGCCCCTTGCCCGTGCCCGTCTCGCCCTCGATCAGGACCGGCGGCAGCCGATGCGCCTCGCGCTGGCGCTCGAGCAAGCGTATGACGCGCTCGCGGAGGGCCTCGATCTGCGGGCTGTTGCCGATCAGATCGCCGAGCGGGCGGTCCATCGCGGGCATCATACAGCGGCCGGCCGTGCTGTTCAGCCCACTGTTCAGGACTTGACCACCCACTCTTTGACCACCGGTCAGCGCAGTGCAACGTGCTGATTCGTCGTCGTTTTAGGTTTGGCTTCTGACTTGCGATGCCCTGTACCCCGTGATCGGAGTGGTTGGTTCGAGGGGAAAGGGGCAGGCAATGAACCAGACGTTTCGCGAGACATGGGTGGCGACCGTTCTGCTCGCCGCCGTGGTGATGCTCGCGCTGACGATCGTCATCGTGACCGTCGTCGACGCGCTCGCCCTCACCGCGACGACGGCGCTCGATGCGCCGGCCTACCTGCACTACCAGCGTGCCGACGAGGCGCTCGTCGCGGGGGACGTGGTCCTGGCGCTGCGGCACTGGCGCGAGGGCCACGCCGTCGCGGTGGCGAGCCGGCGCTGGGAGGGGCTCGTCGAAGCGGGCGACCTCTACCGGCGCATCGGGGCGCGAGGCGGCTTCCACGCCGCCGCCGTCG
>QHSB01000583.1 GCA_003220335.1 Candidatus Rokuibacteriota bacterium | reverse complement strand
TCGCCTGCGCCGCGAACTTAGGCGTGGTGATGTTGAAGAACACGTTGGCGCCGGAGCTCTGCAGCTGCACGATCTGCGAATCGACGGTCGGGTCGCTCACCTCGTAGGACGCCTTGGCGACGATCAGCCTCGCCTTGTCGCCCAGGCCGTCCTCGAAGCCCTTGAGGTAGTCCTTGCCGTAATCGTCGTTCTGGTAGAGGACGCCGATTTTCGCGTCGGGCTTGGTCTGCAGGATATGCCGCGCGTAGACCTTGGCCTCGGTCTGGTAGTTCGGCTGCCAGCCCATGGTCCACTTGTAGTGCTTCGGGTCGTTCCATTTCGTCGCGCCGGTCGCGACGTGCAGCTGCGGCACCTTGCGCTGGTTCATGTACTTCTGGATCGCGGTGTTCGAGGGCGTGCCCAGGGTCTGGAACAAGAGCAGCACCTGGTCCTGCTCGACGAGCTTGCGCGCCATCTCGACCGTCTTCGGTGGGCTGTAGCTATCGTCATAGCTGATGAAGTTGACCTTGCGGCCATTGATGCCGCCGCGCTCGTTGACCATCCTGAAATACGCGGCGATCGATTTGCCGATCGTGCCGTAGGCGGACGCGGGGCCGCTGTACGGGTTGGTGTTGCCGATCTTGATCTCGGTGGCCGTGACGCCCGGCGTGTCCGCCGCCATCGCCAGCGCCGGCGCGAGGGCCAGCGCCGCGATCAGCGCGCTCAGTACGGTTCTCCTCAGCATGATGTCCTCCTGTAGGGCTCCCGGCGGGTCGGCCGGATCGGGACCAATCTTACTCCGGGGCAACGGTCAGGCACGCGCGGCGGTTCCGCGGCGGCCGAGGCGGGCCAGGGCCAGGCGCACCGCGCCCGCGATACCGAACGGCATGACGTACATGAAGCCGATCAGGAAGACGCCGTAGATGGCCCACGGCGCCGCCTTCGAGATGTCCTGCGCCCAGTTCGGCACGAACTGGATGAAGAGCGCGCCGAAGATCGCGCCCGAGATCGAGGCCAGGCCGCCGATCACGATGCCCGTGAGGAACGTGATCGACAGGAACACGTTGAACGCGTCGGGCGCGACGAAGGCGATGACGATCGCGCTCAGCCCGCCGGCCACGCCCGTGTAGGCGGCGCTCACGCCGAACGTCAGGGACTTGTAGAGCGCGGTGTTCACGCCCATGGCCTGCGCGGCGATGGCGTTGTCGCGGATGGCCACGATGGCGCGACCCGTTCGCCCCATCAACAGATTGCGCGCGAGCGCGAAGAGGGCGACGAGCACGGCGAGCGTGAAGAAGTACAGCCACTGATCCGGCGAGAGCGGCAGGCCCCACGGGGCGTTCGGCTTGGACAGCACGATCCCCTGCGAGCCGCCCGTCCAGTGCTCGAAGTATTTCAGGATCTGGGGGATCGCGAGCGCGAGCGCGAACGTCGCCAGCGCCAGATAGAGGCCTTCGAGCCGCAGGGCCGGGATGCCGAAGAGGAAGCCGACGACGAGGCACAGGACGCCGGCGGTGACGATGGTCAGCGGATACGGCACGTCCCACTTGTCGATCATGATGGCCGTCGTGTAGGCGCCGAGCGCGTAGAAGGCGCCGTGGCCGAGCGAGATCTGGCCGTTGTAGCCGGTGAGCACGTTGAGGCCGAGCAGCGCGATCGCGTAGACGGCCACCTGCGTGAACTGGAAGAGCCGGAAGTTCGAGACGAACAACGGCAGCGCGAGCGCCACCGCCAGCGCCGCCGCCACCCCGACCGCGCGCGCGCGGGGCGTCACACCCGGTGGACCGCGACGCGGCCGAAGAGCCCGCTGGGCTTGAAGACGAGCACGACCAGGATCAGCGCGAGCGCGACCGTCAGCTTCAGCTCGGTGCCGATGAAGTGCACGTAGGTGCCGACGAGGTTCTCGATCACGCCGACGATGAGGCCGCCGAGGACAGCGCCGCCCGGGCTCGTGAAGCCGCCCAGGGTGGCGGAGGCGAACGCGTAGATGAGGATGCCGGCCATCATGTTCGGGTCGAGGAAGACAATCGGCGCCACCATCATGCCGGCCACCGCCCCGACCATCGAGGCCAAGCCCCAGCCGATGGCGAGCATCCAGCCGACGCGGATGCCGCACAGCCGACTCGACACCGGGTTCTGGGCGGCCGCCCGCATGGCGAGGCCGAGCGTCGTGAAGCGGAAGAACGCGTAGAGGAACGCCAGCACGACGAGCGTCACCCCGATGGCGCCGAGGTCGTGGGCGCCGAACACCACGGTGCCGAGCATGATCGGCTTCGGGGGGAACGGGCTCGGGAACGGCTTCTGGATGTAGGAGTAGATCCAGCCCGCCATGCTGTTCAGGATGACCAGCAGCCCGATGCACACGATCACGATCGTCAGGATCGGCTTGTTCTCGACGGGGCGGATGACGATCCGCTCCAGCAGCACGCCGCCCGCGAACGAGATCACCAGCGTGAGCACGAACGCCCACCAGTACGGGACGCCTTTGTCGAGCAGCGTCCAGGCGATGTAAGTACTGAACATCGCCATCTCGCCCTGCGCATAGTTCACGACGTCGGTGGCCTGGTAGATCATCACCAGCGCCAGGGCCACGCTGCCGTAGATGCCGCCCGTGGCCAGCCCCGACACGACCTGCTGGAAGAAAACCTCCATCGTCAGTACCCGAGGTACGCGCGACGGATGGCGTCGTTCTGCCGCAGCTCGGCAGCCGGGCCGGACATCACGACGCGGCCGGTCTCCATGAGGTAGGCGTGGTCGGCGAGGCCCAGGGCGACGGCGGCGTTCTGCTCGACGAGCAGCACGCTCACGCGCTCCTCGCGATTGATCGTGCGCACGATGCGGAGGATCTCGCGCACGACCAGCGGCGCCAGCCCGAGCGACGGCTCGTCGAGCAGGAGCAGGCGCGGCCGCAGCATCAGCGCGCGCGCGACGGCGAGCATCTGCTGCTCGCCGCCCGAGAGGGTGCCGCCCGCCTGCTTCTTGCGCTCGGCCAGCACGGGGAAGTAGCCGTAGACGCGCTCGAGGTCCTGCGCCACGCTGCCGCCCCCGCGGCGCGCGTAGGCGCCGAGGCGCAGGTTCTCTTCGACGGTGAGGTTCACGAACGTGCCGCGCCCTTCGGGCGCGTGGCCGATGCCCAGCCGCACCAGGTCCTCGGTCGCGCGCCCGTTGATGCGCCGGCCGTCGAAACGGATCTCGCCCGCCGTGCGGACCATGCCGCACACCGCCCGCAGCGTGGTGGTCTTGCCGGCGCCGTTGGCGCCGAGGATCGTCGTGATGCCGCCCTCCTGGACGGCGAAGTCGATGCCGTGCAGAACCTTCGTCCAGCCGTACTGCGCGTGCAGGCCCTTCGCCTCCAGCAGCGCCATCAGCGGCGGGCTTCCGCCGTCTCGTCGACGCCGAGATAGGCGCGGATGACCTCGGGGTCGCGCTGCACCTCGGCCGGGCGCCCCTCGGCGATCTTGCGGCCGAAGTCGAGGACGACGACGTTGTCGGAGATCTGCATGACGAGCCCCATGTGGTGCTCGACGAGGAGGATGGTGACGCCGCGCTGCTCACGGATGGTGCGCAGCAGCGCCGCCAGCGCGCCCACCTCCTCGTGATTCAGGCCGCCCGCCGGCTCATCGACCAGCAGCAGGGCGGGGGTATTGGCGAGCGCGCGCGCCAGCTCGACGCGCTTGAGCGTACCGAACGGGAGCCCGACGGCTGGATGCTCGGCCACGGCGGTGAGGTCCAGGAAGGCGAGCAGCTCCCGGGCGCGCTCGCGGATCTCCGCCTCCTCGCGCCCCACCCACGGCAGGCGCAGCGCGTTGCTGAGGAAGTCGCTGCGCGTCCGGCTGTGCACGCCGATCATCACGTTCTGCAGCACGCTGAGGGTCGGGAAGAGCGCGAGGTTCTGGAAGGTGCGGCCGATGCCGAGGTCGGCGATGCGGTGCGCCGGCAGCCCCAGCAGCGAGCGGCCGCGGAAGCGGACGTCGCCGCGCTGCGGCGTGTAGAGCCGGCTCAGGCAATTGAAGAGCGTCGTCTTCCCGGCGCCGTTGGGGCCGATGAGCCCGACGATCTGGCCGTCGGCCACGTCGAACGAGACGCTGTCGAGCGCGACAATGCCCCCGAAGCGCACGGTGAGGTCGCGGACGGACAGAATGGGTTGGAGCGACACGGACATTTGCTCGCGCTTATACGGGGAGAGGCGGGCCTTGTCAACGCCGCTGCAACGTTTTGCCCACCGGGCCCGGTACGCTTTTTGCGACAACCAACCGGCGGCATGATGAGCTACCTTCACTGGCCGATCATCTTTTGTGGCTTCGGTCTGCTCTTCACCGCGGTGGAGTTGATGAGGCCGGCGCGCCCGTTGAACTACCGGGCCGTCATCAAGAACGATCTGGTCGCGCTCGGGATCTACGGACTGCTGTTTCTTCCGGTCTCGATCTGGCTCAGCGGGAGGCTGATCAAGCCGGACCATGTCTTTCTTCGAAGTCTGCTCGACCTGCCGCTACTCGTCAGGCTGATCCTCTACTACGGCCTGGCCGACCTCGGCCTGTACGGTCTGCATCGCCTGATGCATTCTCGGTATGTCTGGCCGATTCATCGCTGGCACCACTCACCGCCGTACATGTACTGGCTGGCCGGCATTCGCGCCACGGTGCCGAACCAGGTCCTGTTCAACCTGCCGTTCGCGTTCTGCGCGCCCCTGCTGCATCACGCGCCCGCCTGGCTCTTCATGCTGATCTTCGCGGAAGGCTTCTTCCAGAATAACTGGATGCACATGAACGTGACGTGGCGCTCGCGCTGGCTGGAGTGGGTCTTCGTGACGCCGCGCTACCACCACATCCACCACAGCAATCGCCCGGAGCATCATGGTGCCAATCTCGGGTCCCGCCTGACGATCTGGGACCAGATCTTCGGGACCTATGTCGACCCCGAAGGCGTCGAGGACATCACGTTCGGGATCGAACGCCCACCCTCGCCCGCTCGCCTCGCGCTCGGCATATGATCGAGGGTGGCACCGGCGGAAGGGCCGGCAAATCGAGGCGCGCCACGGCTTCGCCGGGGCGCGACGAGCGCCGGGGGGGGTATGGGGGGCCATTTCGGGGCCCCCCATTTCAATGTGCCAGCGGATCCGGGCGAAGCTGGAAATGCAC
>QHSB01000582.1 GCA_003220335.1 Candidatus Rokuibacteriota bacterium | reverse complement strand
TCCCACCGCGCCACGTCAGCCACCGCCCATGAACTGGGCCAGCAGCGTCACGCGGTCGCCGGGCTGCAGCTTGGAGTCGAGATCGTGGGCCACGCCGAGCACGGCATCGTTGACGAGGATCTCGATGTGCTCGCCGAGCTCCCGGCCGTGCCAGAGGGCGTCGTCGAGCTCGGGGAACCGGCTGCTGAACGCCTTGAGCAGCGAGCGGACGGTGGCGCCGGGCGGCAGCGGCTCCTCGAACACGCGCCGCGCCGCGCCGTCGCCGCCCACGAAGCGCGTGGGCCAGCCGACGATCTCGACGGGCGCGGTGGTCACCGCTCGGTGCGGCGGGGGCGTTCCGACTCTTTGAGGAACTCGCCCCGGCTGCGCAGGCGCTTCACGAGATCCTCGTACGACGAGGTGCGGATGATGCGGTCGAACTGCGCCCGGTAGTTGCCGATGAGACTGATGTTCTCGATGAGGATGTCGTAGATCAGCCAGCGGTCGGTCTTGCGCAGCAGGCGCGCCTCGACCGGCACCTCCGTCTGCTGTCTCGTCATCACCTTGGCGCGCACGATGGCGTTGTCGCCGTCCACCTTCTCCTCGGTGAATCGCAGCCGCTCGCCGCCGAAGAGGTCGATCTTCGAGATGTAGGTCTGCTCGAGCAGCTCCGCGAAGAGGTGCACGAACTCCTCGCGCTGCTGCGGGGTGCGCTGCTGCCAGTGCGGGCCGAGGGCGCGCCGGGCCGTCTCCTGCACGTCGAACACCTCGGTGGCGATCTTCCGCACGGCGGCGCGCCGCTCCGGCTTCTTGTCCTCGGCCTTGAGAGCGGGGTCTTCGAGGACCTTGAGCACCGCGTCGGTGTATTCGCGCACCTGGTCGGTGGGCGCGCCGGCCCGGGCGGGCGCGACGGCACCGGCGACGAGGGCGAGAGCGAGGACGACCACGCGCAACGATCGGGTCATGAAGGCGGCTCCTCCCGGGGCAGTATACCGTGCGTCCGCCCGGTGGCCGCGAGACTAGCGAACGACGGTCTTGAGGTGGGCCAGCACTTCCTTCTCGAACTGGTCGAGGCTCTGGCCGAACGTGTCACGGAAGTTGCTGTGCCGGTCCTGGCGGCGCTCGAACGACCTGAAGTAGTCGAGCATGCGCGGAAAGCCGTCGCGCTCGATCAGGTAGTCGGCCATCAGGAACGCCAGCTGGTAGGTGGGCAGCGAGCCTTCCTTGAGGTGGCGCACCGTGAAGCCGCGGGGGTTGCCGAGCGTCTCGAGGTCCAGCCGCGCGGCCACGAGCGCCGCGTGATTGCGGATCCCCGCGGTGGCCAGCGCGCGGCGGTTGGCCAGCGTGTCGAGGCCGAGGCGCTCGAGCGACGTGAAGGCCACCCACTCGGCCATGCCCTCGGCCAGCCACTGCTCGGCGCGGCCCTCGCCCTGCGCCATCTCGATCTGCGAGACGTGCGCGAGCTCGTGCGCGATGAGTCGCAGCCACTCGCGGCCGCGCGGCTGGGCGCCGTCGTCGTTGAGCAGGAGCTGCCGGCGCTTGCCGATGCCGACTGCGAACTCCGACAGCTCGGCGGCGCGCGTGGGCGCGACCTGCGCATCCTGCACGAGGCCGTGCTCGAAAGGCTGCCGCCCGCCGTACACGTAGAGCGTGAACGAGGCGGGCATCGGAAGCCCGAGGTCGCGGACCAGGATGGCCGTCAGCCCGCGCACGGCGGCTTCGTGGTTGTTGAGCGTGCGCGCGTCGCGCGGTACCGGGATCGTGGCGGGATCGATGCTGAACGGAATCACGACGCGGCCGGCGCCGCAGGTGGCCATCACTGTCAGCGCGAGGAGCGCCGCGGTGCCCATCCGACGGTGGGAAATCCGTTTCATACCTCGCGGCATTTTCACACGGATGCGACGTCGAAGGGAAGAACATTTCCCAATCCCCTGGATGTGTGAAAATTACAATCCTGCGTCAACAGATGGTTGCACCTCGGGGGCCGGGCGGAGCCAGCTCAGATCCGGACGTGTTCCGGGCGGACGCCCAGGCCGACCAGCCGCCCGGGCAGCCGCCGCAGCCACGGCACGCCCGCGAACAGGCGCACCGCCAGGGCCGGCCGCAGCGGACGCCGGCGCTGCAGCACCGGGCGCACGACGCGGTTCTGCACGAGCAGCTGCAACCGCTGCGTCACGCGCGTCGGCCACGCGCGGCGCCGCTGCACGCGGGCGAGGTCCGCGTCGCTCACGCGTCCCTCCCGCAGCGGCACGGCCAGGACATTGGCCGTGGCCACCGCATCCTGGATCGCGAGGTTGATGCCGACGCCGCCGACGGGTGACATCGCGTGCGCGGCGTCACCGATGCAGAGCAGTCCAGGCCGGTGCCAGCGCGTGAGGCGATCGACGCGCACGGTGAGGAGCTTGACGTCGTCCCAGTCGCGAATGGCGCTCGCGTCCATGGGCCGCATGGCGAGCCGCGCGACCTCGTCGCGGAAGGCGGGCAGGCCGCGGGCGCGGATCTCGTCGAGCGTGCCCTTCGCAATCACGAAGCCGCACTGCCAGTACTCACCGCGGTCGAGCATGATGAAGATGCGCCCGGCCTCGATGCGGCCGAGCGTCTGCGCCGCGGCGTCGCCGGACACCTTCGGCAGCCGGAACCAGAGGACGTCCATCGGCGCGCCGAGCGTCTCGACGCCAAGGCCGGCCGCCGCGCGCACCGCGGAGTCGCGGCCGTCGGCGCCGACGACGAGATCAGCGCGAATCTGAAGCGACCCCTCGGGGGCCGTCGCCCTCACGCCGATGACTCGCCCATCGGCTTCCAGCAGGCCGACGACGCCCGTGCGCATGCGCAGCGCGAAGCCCGGATAGCGCCGCGCGTGGCCGGCCAGGAAGTCGAGGAAGTCCCACTGAGGCATGAAGGCGATGAAGGGGCAGCGTACGGGCAGGTGGCCGAAGTCGGCGATGGGGATCCGCTCGCCGCCGATGATCCCGGTCAGCTCGCGGACCTCCGTGTGCGGCAGCGTCAGAAACGACTCGAGCAGGCCGAGCTCGTGCATGACCTCGAGCGTGGAGGGATGGATCGTATCGCCGCGGAAGTCGCGCAGGAAGTCGGCGTGCTTCTCGAGCACGACGACCTCCACGCCCGCCCGCGCCAGCAGCAGGCCGAGCATCATCCCGGCCGGCCCGCCGCCGGCGACGCAGCAGCGCGTCGAGAGCGTCGTCATGCGGCGCGGCGACGACCCGCGCGCGTCTGCAGCAGCTCGGTCAGGCGCCGCGCGTTGCGCACCGCGGCCGCGCGGCCGTCGTTGTTGAAGTAGACGTAGACGTCGCGGCCGCCGCGCGTCCATCCCGCGACGCGCGCGGCATCGTCGCGCAGCATCGCGTCCGTGTACGAGCCGCCGTAGCGCCGGCGGGTGCCGTGCCGGCGGACGTAGACGAAGTCGGCGGTGAG
>QHSB01000581.1 GCA_003220335.1 Candidatus Rokuibacteriota bacterium | reverse complement strand
GCGGCGGCCCAGGCCCGGAACGTGGCCGCACGCGGCAGGCGGTAGAAGGGACTGTTGAGCTCCACGGTGTCGAAGCTGGCCGCATAGTACGGGAGCCACGCCCGCACGGGCAGCGCGCGCGGATAGAAGCGCGTCCGCCAGTCGCGGTAGACGTAGCCGCTGGTGCCGACGAGCCAACGAGCCATTGCCGCCTTTCATCATGGGGGCCCCGAAATGGCCCCCAAACCCCCAAACGTTCGGAGCGCCCCGGCACAGCCGGGTCGCTCCTCTAAACCCCCAAACGTTCGGAGCGCCCCGGCACAGCCGGGTCGCTCCTCTAAACCCCCAACGTTCGGAGCGCCCCGGCGAAGCCGGGGCGCTCCTCTATCGAGCTTGGGGGCCCCGAAATGGCCCCCAAACCCCCAACGTTCGGAGCGCCCCGGCGAAGCCGTGTCGCTCCTCTACCCAATCCCCAAACGCTCGTCGTCCCGGGGGACCCGTGACGCGCCTCGTTTTCCGCCGCGATTATAATGCTGGCGCCGTGGCAGCCCCCGTGTCGGCAGCCGACTTCTACGAGCGGCGGCGTGTGCCCGTCCTCGACAGCTTCCTCGCCTACGTGGAGGTCGGCGTCGGCGCGCCCATCGTCTTTCTGCACGGCAACCCGACCTCGTCGTATCTCTGGCGCAACATCATCCCACCGCTGCAAGGCGTCGGCCGGTGTCTGGCGCCCGACCTCATCGGCATGGGCCGCTCCGGCAAGGCCCCCGGTGGCCAGTATCGCTTCGCGGACCACGCGCGTTATCTCGACGCCTGGTTCGAGGCCCTGGCGCTGCGCGACGTGACGCTCGTCGTGCACGACTGGGGCTCGGCGCTCGGCTTCGACTGGG
>QHSB01000580.1 GCA_003220335.1 Candidatus Rokuibacteriota bacterium | reverse complement strand
TTGACCGTCGCGTCGGCGCCGCGCTCGCGCGCGACCGCCAGCTTGTCCGTCGTGCTCGCACCGGCGATCACTCGGGCGCCCATCGCCTTGCCGATCTCCACGGCGGTGAGGCCGACGCCGCCGGCCGCGCCGAGCACGAGCAGAGTCTCACCGGCCTCGAGCCGGCCTTGCCAGCGAATCGCGACGTGGCTCGACATGTAGGCGATCGGGAACGCGCCGGCCTCGTCGAACGGCATGGCGTCGGGCACGGCGAACGTCTCGGCCTCGTCGGCCAGGGCCATCTCCGCGAGCCCGCCATACGCGAGGATCGCCATGACGCGATCGCCCGGCACGAAGCGCGTGACGCCTTCGCCGCACGCTGCCACGATGCCGGCGGTCTCCAGCCCCGGGCTGAAGGGAAACGCCGGCCGCGTCTGGTATTTCCCGGCCACCATGATGGCGTCGGCGTAGTTCACGCCGGTCGCCTTCACGTCGATCAGCACCTGGCCGCGCCCCGGCGCCGGCGGCACGACGTCCTCCACCGTCAGGGTCTCGACCGCGCCCCACGCGCGACAGATCACGGCGCGCACAGGCGCTCCAGCTCCTCGCGCAGCCGCGGCTTCTGCACCTTGCCGGTGGCCGTGAGGGGAAACTCGTCGCGTTTCTTGAACACGATGCGCGCCGGCACCTTGTAGCCGGCGAGCCGCTCGCGACAGAACGCGGTCAGCGCCTCGGCCGTCGCCGTCGCGCCCTCGTGCAGCTCGATCGCGGCCGCCGCCACCTCGCCCTTGCTGCGATCCGACAACCCGACGACGTACGCCTGCTTCACGGCCGGGTGCGCCAGCAGCACGCCCTCGACCTCGAGCGGGGCCACGTTGATGCCGCCCGTCTTGATCATCTCCTTGAGCCGACCGCGGAACCGGATGCGCCCGTCCTCGCCCACCGTGCCGAGATCACCCGTGATGAAGAAGCCCTCGGCGTCGAAGGCCGCGCGCGTCTGCTCGGGGTCGCGGTAGTAGCCCGGCGTCACGCAGCCGCGCACGCGCAGCTCGCCGACCTCGTCGGCGGGCAGCGGCCGCCCGTTCCCCGGCTCCACGACGCGAATCTCCATGCCCGGTAGCGGCAGCCCCTGCGTGGCGAGGCGACGCTCGAGCGGGTCGTGGGCGTCGGTCACCGAACAGTTGCCGTAGGTTTCCGTGGCGCCGTACACGTTGCACAGCTCGCGCGCGTTCACGGCCTCCATCGTCATCTGAATGTCCTCGGGCAGGCCGATCGTGAGGCCGGTGCGCATGCCGGCCAGCGCACGCCGCGGCCGGTCCGGGTGCTCGAGGATCGCGCGCGCCATGTTCGCCATCCCGTAGTAGACGCTGCAGCGCTCGCCGTCCAGCAGCGCCAGCGCCTCGCCCGGCTCGAAGCTCTCCTGCAGCACCAGCGCGCCGCCGTGGGTGAGGATCGCCGGCAGCGCGTTGGCCGAGCCGAACGACCAGAAGAGCGGCACCGCGAGCCACACGCGATCGGCGCCGGTGAGGCGCTGGCGCTCGCCGATGTCGAAGCCGTTGGCGATCACGCCGCCATGGGCGAGCATCACGCCCTTCGGCGTGGTCGTGGAGCCCGACGTGTAGAGCACGTAGCAGAGATCGGACGCGCTCACGGCAGCCTGCGCGGCGGTCAGCACCCTCTCACGCACCTCGCCGGCGCGGCGCAGGAGATCCGCCCACGCGTAGACGCCGTCGTGGCGCCGCTCGTCGATGCTGACGACCGCGCGCAACTCCGGCAGCCGCTCGCTCCGAAGCGCGCCCGGCTCGGCGCGCGCCAGCTCCGGGACCACCTCGTGGATGGCCGCGAGATAGGCGCGCCCGCGAAACGCTTCCATGGTGACGACGATGCTCGGCCGCGCGTGCTGAAGCGTCCACGCGATCTCGCGAGGCGTGGAAAAGGTGCTGATGGCGACGGTGGCCGCGCCGACCTTGGCCGCGGCCACGCTGGCGATCAGCCACTCGGGGCGGTTCGGAAGCAGGATCGCGACCCCGTCGCCCTTGCGCACACCGAGGGCGAGGAATGCGCGGGCCAGCGCGTCGGCGCGATCGCGCAGCGCTGCGAAGCTGAGCCGCTCGCCGCGGAAGACGAGCGCCTCGGCGTCGGGGCGTGCCGCCGCCAGCTCGTCGATCAGTGCGCCAAGCGTCCGGCTGAGCGGTCGCATCGCTCAGCGCCCGGTGAAGCGCGGCGCGCGTCCCTCGCGGTGCGCGAGCATGCCCTCGTCCACGTCGCGGCTCCACTCGAGCGCGTATCGGAGCGCGTCCGAGAGCGAGCGCGCCTCGCCGAAGCCCGCGGCCAGGCGCGTGGTCACGATGCGCTTGGCGCCGCGTGTGGCCAGCGGGCCGCTGGCCGCGATGCGCGCGGCCAGCGCCTGCGCCTCGGGGAGCAGCCGCTCCCCTGGGTGCACCGCGAGCACGAGGCCGAGGCGCTGCAGCTCGGCGGCGTCGAGCTCGCGCCCCGTGCACATGATCTCCAGCGCCCGCGCGCGGCCCACGAGCATCGGCAGCCGCACGGGACCGCCCGCGCCGGGGAAGCCGCCCCACAGCGCCTCGGGCAGCGCGAACGTCGCGTGCGCGGCCGCGAGCCGGATGTCGCAGGCGAGCGAGAGCTCGGCGGCGCCGGCGCGCGCGACGCCGTTGAGCGCGGCGATGACGATCTGCGGCAGCGCCTCGAGCGCGTCGTACATCCGGTTGGCCGTCCGCACCAGCTCGAGGATCTGCTCCTTGGTATAGCTCGCCCGCACGCTGGGATTGAGGATCCCCATCGAGAAGAACTCCGCGCCGCGCCCGGTCAGCACGACGGCCTGGGTCTCCGCGTCGCCGGCCAGCTCGTGGACGATCGCCTCGAGCCCCAGCAGCACCTCGCGCGTGAGCCGGTTCTGATCGGCCGGGCGATCGATGGTGATCGTGACCACCCGGCCGTCACGCTGCAGTGTTACGTCAGTGAAAGTGGGGGGCCCCGAAATGGCCCCCCACTCCCCGCCACGCTCGGCGCGCCCCGGGGAACCCGTGGCGCGCCTCGTCATCGCGCCAGCTCGAAGGTTTTCACGTACACGCCGGGCGAGCCCTGCGCGTGACGCATGTGCTTGCGCATGGCCTCGGAGACCGGGACCGCGTCACGCTGCCTGTTCCACTCCGGAGTCTCGGACACCTTGGGATGCTCGAACTCGTAGAACGTCAGATAGGTCGGCGTGCCGGCGACGGCGCGATACCGGCGCCCGCGGATCACGCCGGGCACCTTCTCGTAGTTCGGCACGTAGATCGTGCTGTACCACTCGTTCCACTCGCGATCGACCTCCGCCGGCACGTCCATGCGCCCGAGCTGCAGCGCCGGCGCCATGCCGCTCTCCGCCACCGGCGGCGTCACCGTCCGCGGGTGGATCATGGAATACACGTTGCGGATGAACGTGGTGGCGACCGCCTGCGGGCCGCTGCGCTTGGTCCACGGCGTCGGGTTGTCCGAGACCTTCTTGTACGTCGCGCTGTCGAGGACGGCGGGACTCTCCAGCTCGTAGACGGCCAGATGCTTCGGCCCGCCCTTCACGGCCTCGTAGCGCGCGCCGTTCAAGAATCCGGGGATCGCCAGCCGCTCGGCCAGGTGCTCCTCGTTGTACCAGCGGTTGAACTCCGCTTCCTTGTCCGCGGGTACGTCGGCCCACACCATCAACAGCCCTGTTCCCTTTTTCGCTGCCATGGATTTGCCCCTTTCGGGGACGCATCGTAGACCAGGGCGCGGGCGAGTGCCACCGATACGCGCCGGCCCCGCCCGCGCCGGGGCGGAGTAGCGCACGTGTATCCGATTCGATCCATCTTCAGGTAGTGGGCGCGAATTCTGCTTGACAGCGTTGGCGGCGACGATTGATCGCGTGTCCCCGGCGTCCTGCGACTACCCACCTGGGCGGCGCTCGGCGACACCGAGGCACGCGAGGACAGGGGCTCGCCGAAAAATTGCGGATCGGCCACCAATCGCCTGCGCTGGCGGCGCCGGGAGGGCTCGAAAATCGCGGTGTAGAGTCGGCGCAGACCAACGGAGGAGTCGCCGATGAACAACGATTTTCGCGTC
>QHSB01000579.1 GCA_003220335.1 Candidatus Rokuibacteriota bacterium | reverse complement strand
CCAGACTTTCATGGTGCTGGAGTATATCGCCGAAGCAACGCCGCCGCGACGCCGGCCAGCGCGACGGCGATCGCCGCCGTCAGGAACGCCTCGCCGAACGCCGCCGCGAGCCCCACCGTCTCGCGGCGCGCGGCGAACACGCCGGCGAGCACGAGCACGCCGGTGACGACGCCGAGCGTGCGCGCGAGGAACGCGAAGCCGCCGGCCACGCCCTGCTGCGCTGCCGGGAACGCGCCCATGATCAGCGCCATGTTCGGCACCTGGAAGAGGCCGAGGCCGAAGCCGGCGGCGAAGAGGGCCATGGCGATGATGGCCGGGCTCGTGGCGGCGTCGGCACGGCTCAGGAGGAGCAGGCCGAGCGCCTCGAGCACGAGCCCGGCCACCATCGGGCCGCGCCCGCCGAGACGATCGGCGGCGCGCCCGGCGATCGGCGCGGCGACGGCCGTGCCGAGCGGCGTCAGCGTGAAGAGCAGGCCGGCCGTGGCCGCGTCGAGCCCGCGCACCAGCACGAGATAGAACGGCGCCAGCAGCCACACCGAGAAGATCGACGCGTTGGCGACGAACGCGAGCGCGCCCGGCGCCAGCACCGGGCGCCGCAGGACGTCCACCGCCGCCACGAGCCGGGTCGCGGCGCCGCGCGCGGCCGGCAGCGCGGCGAACGCCCACGCGAAGACGGCCAGCGCGAGCGGCACGCGCACGTGGAAGGTGGACCGCCAGCCGAGGTGCGCGACGAGGAAGCCGGCGACGAGCGGCGCGACGGTGAAGCCCACGCCCATGCCGGCGTTGAGAAAGCCCAGCGCGCGGCCGCGCTGCCCCGGCGTTGCCGTCAGCGTCACCAGTCCCGGCGCCGTGCCGTACACGAGCCCGCCGCCCACGCCCTGCAGCACGCGCGCGCCCAGCAGCAGGTCGAACGTCGGCGCGAGCCCGCCGAGCGCCAGCGCGGCGGCCGTCACGATCAGGCCGACGCGGAACACGCGCGCGTGCCCGACGCGGTCGCCGAGCGCGCCGCCCCAGAATGCCGTCACCGAGTACGTGAGGACGTAGCAGACGATCACCCACCGCAGCCGCTCCGGCGGCTCGGCGAAGGCGGCGGCCATGGCGGGAAAGGCGACGTTGATGATCGCGTCGAGCGAGATGACGCCGGCGCCGGCCGCCGCGATCCAGCGAATCACGGCTGGTATGATGGCACGCCATGGACCTCAAACCCGGCGCCACGCACGAGATCACCTGGACGGTCACGCTCGACAAGACCGCCGACGCGATGGGCAACCGCGGCGTCAAGGTCTTCGCCACGCCATGGCTGATCGGCATGCTCGAGGACGTGTGCGGGGCGATGATCAAGCCGCACCTGGCCCCCGCCGCCACCACCGTCGGCACCATGGTGGAGATGCGGCACCTGGCGGCCACGCCCGTCGGCATGACCGCGCGCGCCAAGGCCACGCTGCTCGAGACCGATGGCCGCCGCTTCCTCTTCTCGGTGGAAGCGTGGGACGCGAAGGACAAGATCGCGGAGGGCCGGCACGAGCGCTTCGTCATCCCGGACCTCGCCAGGTTCCTCGAGCGCGCGATGAACAAAGGGCAGGCGTGATGCCGATCCAGATCAACACGGGCGTGCTGGGCAAGGAGTTCCCGCCGTACGCCGTCACCGTGGAGCGCGGCAAGGTCAGGGAGTTCGCGCGCGCCATCGGCGACCTCAACCCGTTCTACCTCGACGATCGCGTCGGCGCGGCCTCCGAGTGGGGGGACGTCATCGCGCCGCCGACGTTCGCGACCACTTTCCGCGACGAGGGCGCGGACACCAGCGCGCTGCTGCGCGAGCTGGGCACGGACATCTCCCGCGTCCTGCACGGCGAGCAGGAGTTCGAGATCCATCGCCAGCTGCAGCCGGGGCAGACCTACCTCTGCCGCGCGAAGGTGGTCGACATCTACGAGAAGAGCGGCAAGAGCGGCCCGATGGCCTTCGTCGTGCGCGAGACGGCGATCACCGACCGGGATAACGAGCTCGTCGCCACCATGCGCGCGGTGACCGTGGTGCGGCTGTGAAATACGGAAAGGTCTACGCGGAGGACGTCAACGTGGGCGACGAGCTGCCGCCGCTCGTCAAGGGCCCCATCCAGCAGATCCAGCTCACCCGCTACGCCGGCGGCGCCGGCCGCGTGAAGAAGCTCGGCGTGCGCTTCGCCGCGCTCGTACGCCTCAAGGACACCGTCACCTGCCGCGGCCGCGTCGTGGCCAAGTCGTCGAAGGACGACGTGCACCTCGTGGAGCTGGAGGTCTGGGCCGAGAACCAGCGCGGCGAGAAAGTCGTCAGCGGCCGCGCGACGGTCGGCCTGCCCTCGCGCGCATAAGCGTCAGCCGCGCGGCATCTGCCCGCGCGCGGCCACCCACTCGCGCAGGGCGTCGCGCGTCGAAGGAAACGCCAGCACCTCCCACGGGATGTCGTCCGGCCTCACCCACTCCAGCAGATCGTTCTCTGCGCACGCGGTCAGCGTGCCGCCGACGACCAGCGCGCGATAGACGATGATGACGGGCGCGCCCGGATAGGAATACACGTTGTGCAGGCCGGTCAGCTCGACCTTGAGCCCGGTCTCCTCGAGCGTCTCGCGCATGGCCGCGTCGGTCACGCTCTCGCCGAAGTCCACAAAGCCGCCCGGAAAAGTCCACAGCCCCCGCCCGGGATTGATCGAGCGCCGCGTGAGGAGGATGCGCCCCTCCTGCTCGGGGATGGTGCCGGCCACGACCTTGGGGTTGAGGTAGAAGACGAATCCGCAGGCGCCGCACACGGCCTGCTCCCGCTGGTCGGGCGGTACCGGACCGCGCCCCAGCGCGCCGGCGCACAGCGGGCAGAAGCGGATCGTGGTGGGGCCCAGCATGCGGAAGGGCTCGTCGCTCACGCCGTCCAGTCTACAGTCGCCGACGAGCGCGCGCCGCTGTGACGCCCCAGCGCCGAACGATGGCGTCACGTCGGAAATCGTCGAGCCGCGGCGCGATCGACTGCTCGCTGTCGGGAAGGCCGGCACCGCCGAGCATGTCGAACGCATCGTCCGCGGCTGGCGCAGGATCGATCGCAAGGCCGATGCAGGCGGTCGCGGCGGCGCGCAAGGAGCTGGATCAGCGGTGCCGCGCGGTGGACGTTCCCGCGGGAACGTCAGTGGTCGGCGTCGCGGAGCAGCCGACGATGGGCCAGCAGCAGGCGGACGCGCTGGGCCTCCTCGCGGAGACGGCGCTGCAGCATGGCATCGATCGCGGCGCCCCGGGCGAGCGATACCAGGCGGTCGTAGGCGGCACGCGCGTCTCCGCAGAAACGTCTCAGCGGCTGGCGTGCGATGCGAGCCGAGTCGATGCCTGGCTGGCTCGGAGGGCGTGTCGGCGTCGGCTGGGCCATCGACGTGTTGCATCCCCTGGCCACCGGGACGCCGCCTTGACACTCCGCGCGACGCGGTGCTACAACGCTCGCGCGTCGCGACCCCTCGAACGCTCAGGAGGCTCCGCATGACACGCCGTCACCTCGCCTTCGCGCTGGCCGCCCTCCTCGTCACCCTCACCGCGCTCGCCGCGGTCACCTACGGTCAGTCGGGGGAGTACAAGATCGGCGTGCTGGAGCCGCTCACCGGCCCGCTCGCCGGGGAGGGCAAGCGGCACCTCGAGGGCTTCGAGATCGTGCGCGACATGATCAACGAGCGCGGCGGCGTGATGGGCAAGAAGCTCGTGTTCACCGTGGCCGACGCGCCCGATCCCACGGCGGCCGCCACCGAGGCCACGCGCCTGGCCACGCGCGAGGGCGTGAAGATCATCACCGGCACGTTCTCCTCCCGGCTCTGCGGCGCGGCCAGCGAGGCGGCCGCGCGCCAGAACGTCATCTACTGGGAGACCTCCTGCGTGGATCCGCGCTTCAACAAGCGCGGTCTGAAGAACGTGTACCGCACGGAGATCGACGCCACCGGGTTCGGCTGGTACAACGTCGAGTTCATCGCCAAGCACCTCGCGCCGCGCTTCGGCAAGAAGCCGAACGAGCTCAAGATCGCCTTCCTCAGCGAGGACTCCTCGTACGGCCAGGGCGTGACCGAGTCGGCGCGCCTGCGCGCGAAGGACGAGTTCAAGATGCAGGAGGTCGCCGCCGAGTACTACAACTTCCAGACGATCAACGACTTCACGCCGATCATCGTGAAGTTCAAGCAGCTGGCGCCCGACGTCGTCCACCACATCGGCTACACCAACGACGCGCCGCTCTTCTGGCGCCAGGCCCGCGAGCAGAACTTCCTGTTCAAGGCGCACGTGCACGCCGGCGCCACCGGCTACGGCTCGGCCGACTTCGGCAAGGCGCTCGGCAACGACGCCAACGGCGCCTTCGCCCTGCTGGAGCCCGGGCCCGGCTTCAAGCTCGAGTCGCTGAAGCCCGAGGGGCAGAAGATCGAGAAGGAATTCCGCGACGCCGTGCAGAAGCGCACGGGCTCCTACCCGTTCGGCGGCCATCAGCTCGCCGGCGGCGGCCTCTGGCTGCTCAAGCTCGTCCTCGACAAGTCGAAGACGGACGATCCGGACAAGTTTCGCGAGGCGGTGATGTCGCTCGACCTGCCGATCGGCTCGATGATCAACGGCTGGGGCGTGAAGTTCAACGAGAGCGGGCAGAACGCCAACGAGCGCGTGCAGCACTACATGCTGCAGTGGCAGAACGGCGAGCTGGTCACGGTGTGGCCGGAGGAGTTCACGACCAAGCGGGCGAAGTGGATCCCGCTCGGCGCCTGGGACCAGCGCAAATAGACGTCGTCGCGCAGCTCGCGGTCTCGACGGTCCTGCTCGGGGGCATCTACGCCCTCATCGCCGTCGGCCTCACGCTGATCTTCGGCATCATGCGCGTGGTCAACTTCGCCCACGGCGAGTTTCTCATGCTCGGCATGTACCTCGCCTTCTTCGCGTTCACGCTCGAGGGGCTCGACCCGTACGTCGTGCTGCTGATCTCGATCCCGATCTTCTACGGCGTGGGCTGGCTCGTCTACGTGCTCATCATGCGGGGCGTCATCCACGCCTCGCACAACGTGCAGATCTTCACCACGGTCGGGCTGTCCACCGCGCTGCAGAACGTCGCCCTCGTGCTGTGGACCGGCGACTTCCGCGTGATCCGCCCGTGGCACTCGTCGGTCGTCCTGCGCGTGGCCGGCACCGCGTTCAATCTCTCGCAGGTGGTGGCGTGGGCGGTCGCCGTCGCGCTGACCATCGCGCTGTTCGCCTTCATGAAGTGGACGCACACGGGCCGCGTGATGCGCGCCACCGCCCAGGACCGGGACGCGGCCACGCTGATGGGCATCGACACCGACCGCGTGTACCGCCTCACCTTCGCCATCGGCATCGCGTGCGTGGGCGCGGCGGGCGTGCTCGTCTCGCCGCTCTACGCGGTCTACCCGCAGGCGGGGCTGCAGTTCGTGACGCTCGCGTACGTCGTGGTCGTCCTCGGCGGTCTCGGCGACATGGCCGGCGCCATGGCCGGCAGCCTCATCGTGGCCGCCGTCGAGGTGGCCGGCTCGTACGTCTTCGGCGCGGCGTGGAAAGAAGTCTTCTACTTCCTGCTCTTCATCGGCGTGCTCGTCTTCCGTCCGGCCGGGCTCTTCGGGCAGCGCGGCGCCGAGACCCTCGGCGCATGACCCGGCTCGCCCCCGACCGCTGGACGGCCGTCGCGCTCTTCGCCGCCGCCGCGGCGACGCCGCTCGTCACGCGCGACACGTTCATGCTCGACAGCGTGATTCTCATCCTGTTGTGGGGCTCGCTCTCCGCGGGCTGGAACGTCGCGGGCGGCTACGCGGGCCAGGTCTCGCTCGGGCACGCAGCGTTCTTCGGCATCGGCGCCTACGCGGCCGCGCTCATGAGCGCGCGGCACCTCAACCCGTGGCTCGGGCTCGCCATCGGCGTGGGGCTCTCCATCGGCGCGGGCGGGCTGATCGGCTACCTCTCCAACCGGCTCAAGGGCCCGTACTTCGCGCTCTCCACCATCGCGTTCGCCGAGGTCCTCAAGATCGTCGCGAGCCGCTGGCGCGGCTTCACCGCGGGCTCGGAGGGCGTGCCCGTCCCCTTCCGCCCCGGCTTCGCGACGCTCGGGCTCGGCCACGTCGCGTGGCTCTACCTGATCCTCGTGCTCGCGCTCGTGTGCTACGCCCTTCAGATGTATCTCGAGCGCTCGCGCGTCGGCTACCAGCTGGCCGGCGTGCGCGAGGACGAGGACGCCGCCGAGGCGCTCGGCATCGCCACGCGCCGGCGCAAGGTGCAGGCGGTCGTGCTGAGCGCCGCGCTCACCTCTATGGGCGGCAGCCTCTGGGCGCAGTATGTGGGCTTCGTCGATCCCTCGCACGTGTTCTCGATCGACCTCTCCGTCCGCTTCGCGCTCAACAGCATCATCGGCGGCATGGGCACGGCGCTCGGCCCCTTTCTCGGCTCGCTCCTCATCACCTCGCTCGAGACCTACCTGCGCGCCACGTTCTCGGGCATCCAGGCGGGCTTCACCGGGATCTACCTGATCATCTACGGCGTCGTGCTGATCCTCATCGTGCGGTTCGCGCCGGAGGGCGTGACCGGCATCGCCGCCCGCTGGCGCACGCGGAGAGACCGTGCTCACGCTTGAGTCCGTGACGAAGCGCTTCGGCGGGCTCACCGCCGTGCGCGGGGTGAGCCTCGAGGTCCGACGCGGCGACCTGCTCGGCATCATCGGGCCCAACGGCGCCGGCAAGACGACGCTCTTCAACGTGATCGCGGGCTACTACCGGCCGGAGGAAGGCCGCGTCGTCTTCGAGGGCCGCGACGTGACGGGGCTGCCCGCGCACGCGATCTCGCGGCTGGGGCTCACGCGCACATTCCAGATCGTCAAGCCGTTCGGCAACCTCTGCGTCGCCGACAACGTGATGATCGGCGCGCTGACACGCCTGCAGCGGGTGCGCGACGCCCGCGTGGAGGCCGAGCGCGTGATCGCGCTGTGCGGGCTCGGGCCGCACGCGCCGGCGCGCGCCCGCGCGCTGCCGGTCGGCCTGCGCAAGCGGCTGGAGGTCGCGCGCGCCCTCGCCACCCGGCCGCGGCTGCTGCTGCTCGACGAGGTCATGGCCGGCCTCAACCCGTCCGAGCTGGCCGGCATCATCGACCTCGTCCGCCGGGTGCACGCCGAGGGCGTCACCCTGATCGTCATCGAGCACGTCATGGCCGCCATGATGCG
>QHSB01000578.1 GCA_003220335.1 Candidatus Rokuibacteriota bacterium | reverse complement strand
CCCCGCCGCGTGCGGTAGGTCTTGCCGACCCCGTCGAGGCGGATCACGTCCGCGCGGGCGCGGCGTACCGGTCGAACGGCAGCGGCGTGGCGACGGCGGCACGGCACGCCGCGGCCACGAACGGCGCGAGGCGCCCGGCCAGCGCGCGCGACTCCGCGGAGGCGCGGTGCTGCCGCTCGGCGGCCTCCTGGGCGCGGGCGTAGATGCTCGCCTCGTCCACCGTGGTGACGCGGCCGCCCTCGAGGACCACGCGGCCGTCCACGAGCACGGTCTCCACGCCGGCGCCGGTCTCCGAATACACGAGGGCGTTCAGCGGATCGGCCAGCGGCTGCAGGAACACGGAATCGGCGCGCACCAGGACGAGATCGGCCTTGCGCCCGGCGGCCACCGCGCCGAGGTCCGCCGCCTGCCCGAGCACGCGCGCGCTGCCCGCGGTGGCGAGATTCCACACGGTGCCGGCGTCGAGCCAGCGGCCGGTCTCGTGCGGGAAGCGGATCGTGCTGACCACCGACGCGATCCGCAGCGCCTCGAAGAGGTTCTGGTTGTCGGCGCAGACGGAGCCGTCGGTGCCGAGCCCGACCGTCACGCCGCGGTCGAGCAGCTCGCGCACGGGCGCGATGCCGCAGCCCAGGCGCAGGTTGCTGCCCGGGTTGTGGGCGACGGCCGCGCCGGCGGCGGCGAGCATTCGGATGTCGTCGTCGGCCAGCCACACGCCGTGCGCGCCGACGAAGCCGGGCCCGAGCAGCCGGTGCTCGGCGAGCCGCGCGACGATACTCTTGCCGAAACGGCGCTGGCTCTCGATCACCTGGACCTTGGACTCGGCCAGGTGCGTGTGCACGCCCACGCCGTAGTCGCGCACGAGCCGGGCGCAGCCGTCGAGGAACTCGTCGGTCGCCTGGTTGGGAATCGTCGGCGCGACGGCGACGCGGATGCGGCCCTGCGCCGCCCCGTTCCAGCGCCGGATGATGCGCTCGGTCAGCTCGAGCAGGCCCTTGGTCGGCGCCGCCCGCATGCCTTCCACCGTGCGACGTAGATCGGGAGGCAGCAGATCGATCAGTCCCGGCACCGTCTGGAAGAACACGACGTCGGCCACGGCCGGCGCCAGCACGACGCGCACGCCGACATCCGTATAGGCGCGTACCGTCGCCTCGAACGCCTCGTCGGTGATCGCGGGCACGGCCATGTAGAGGTCGTAGGCGGACGTGCAGCCGGTCTTGAGCATCTCGATGGCGCCGATGGCCGCCGAGAGGTAGTCGTCCTCCGGCGTGCGATGGCCGTAGTTGGCCGGCGCGTGAGTGAGCAGATCCTCGAGCGTCCAGTTGCCGGCGCGGCCGCGCGCCAGATGGCTGGCCGCGTGCGTGTGGGCGTTGCCGAGCCCGGGCAGCACGATGCGTCCCGACGCGTCGAGCTCTCGCGCGCCCGCCGGCCCCGCCAGGCCGGGACCGACGGCGGCGATGCGGTCGGCCTCGACCAGCACGTCCGCGCGCCTCAGCACCGGCGGCGAGCCGGCGAGCACCCGGGCGCCGCGAATGACGAGCGCCATCACTTCTTCTCCGGCAGCAGGTCGTTCGTGTAGATCTCCTCGAGCGGCACCCTGCGCTTGAGCTCGAGGTACTGCGTGTACGTGTCGCGCGTCTTCTCGAGCCGGGCCGCCTCGAACTGGCCGACGGCGGTCTTGCCGGCCGTCACCTCCTCGGCGTAGACGAAGCGCGCGGCCACCTGCGCGGCACCCAGCGCGCCGTCGGGATCCACCTCGGGATGATGCTTGAGGACGTAGCCGACGCCCTCGTCGAAGTGCTTCTGCCGGAACGCGTAGTCCGCGCCTTTCAGCGTGGCGCGCAGGAACGCCTTGAGACCGTCGGGATCTTTCGCGATCGTCTCCTCGCGCGCCACCAGCGAGGTCGACGAGAGGTCGAGGCCGAGGTCGGCCCACGCGGTGAGCACGCGGACGTCGGCGTTCTGCTGCCGGGCGATCTTGCGGATACGCGCCTCGTGAACGACGAAGAAGGGGACGGCGTCGGTGGCGCCCTTGATCAGCGAGGGCGGCATCGAGGCCGCGTCCATGGTGACCCACGTCACCGAGTTCGGCTTGAGTCCCGAGAGCCGCTCGAACACCGGCCAGAGGATCTGGTGGCTGTTGCCCGGCGAGATGGCCAGCTTCTTGCCCTCGAGGTCCCTGGGCGTCTTGATCGGCGAGTCGGCGCGCACGAAGATGCCGTGCGGCGGCCGCCGGTACCAGAGCGCGATGGCCTTCACCTTGACGTCGGTGTTTGCGCGCGCCGCGATCAGCGCCGAGATGTCGGAGATGCCGACCTCGCCCTGGCCGGCCGCGATGCGCTTGACGGTGTCGGCCGAGCCCTGGCCGCGCACGATCTTCACGTCGAGGCCCTCGTCGCGATACCAGCCCTTCTCCAGCGCCGTGTAGTGCGGCACGTACTCGCCGGTCGGCACGAAGTCGAGGATCAGCGTGTAGGGACGCAACGCCTTCTGCGCGTGTCCGGCCACGGGCAGCGTCAGGGCGGCGATGAGCAGGACGAGCATCAGCGAACGTCGGGCAGGTCTCGTCATCGGCGATCCTCCGGGGCGGGTGTCGGGGCCACGGCCGGCGTGCGCGCGAACCACGGCCGCGCGGCCTCGAGTTGCGAGGCCAGCCGGAACAGCGTCGCCTCGTCGCCGTAGCGCGCGACGAGCTGCGTGGCCACGGGCAGGTCGCCGGCCACGCCGAGAGGCAGCATCATCGCCGGCTGGCCGGTGATGTTGAACCAGACGGTGAACGGCGAGAAGTGGAAGACGCGGCGCCAGTACTCGTCCACGTCATCGAGCATCATGTCGATCCAGCCGAGCTTCGGCGGTAGCGTGGCCAGGCCGGGCGTCAACACGATGTCCCAGCGCTCGTGGAACGCGGCCATCTGCCGGCCGAGCCGATGCGCCGTCTGCGTGGCGCGGACGTAGTCCGCGCCGCTCACGCGCTGGCCCATCTGGCCGGTCGCCCACGTGACCTTCTCCACCTCGTCCTGGCGCGCGGGGCGGCCTTTGGCCGGGTTGCCCGCGAGATTCACCACGGTGTTGGCGGCGGCGAGCGTGAGGAACGTCGGCACGACCGCGTCGCCGTCGATGGCGGGATTCGCTTGCTCCACGTGATGGCCGAGGTCCGCGCACAGCTTCGCCGTCTCGGCCAGCGCGCGGAGGCTCTCGGCCTCGACCTTGGCGCCGTTGGGGGCGAGGCTCGTGAACGCGATCCGCAGGCGCCCCGGGTCGGCGCCGATTTCCTTCGCGAGCGGACGCGCGAGCGGCGGCGCCACGTAGGGATCGCCGGGACCGGTGCCCGCGGTGGCATCGAGCAGCGCCGCCGAGTCGCGCACGCTGAGCGTCACCGCGTGTTCGGCCGACAGGCCGCCGAGGCCCTCGCCGAGATACGGCGCCTGCGTGTTGCGGCCGCGCGTGGGCTTGAGCCCGACGAGGCCGCAGCACGCGGCGGGCGCGCGGATGCTGCCGAACCCGTCGGTGGCGTGGGCCATCGGCAGCATGCGCGCACCGACGGCGGCCGCGGCGCCGCCGCTGCTGCCGCCCGAGATCCGCGTCGGATCCCAGGGGTTCTTGGTCGCGCCGTGCAGTTGCGGCTCGCACGTCAGCGACAGCCCGAGCTCGCACGTGTTGGTGCGGCCGAAGATCACGAGGCCCGCGCGCTTGAGCCGGCGCACGTGCTCGCTGTCAGCGGTGGACGGCGGGGCGTCGGCGTAATAGCGGCTCGAGCGCGTCATGGGCACGCCGGCGATCGAGGCCGTGAGGTCCTTCATCAAAAAGGGCACGCCGCGGAACGGGCCGTCGGGCAGCCCGGCCGCGATGGCCTGCCGCCCGTAGTCGTAGAGCTTCATGGTGACGGCGTTGACCGCGGGATTGCGCGCCTCGACGCGCGCGATCGCGGCCTCCAGCAGCTCTTCCGGCTTCACCTCGCGCCGCGCGACCAGCGCCGCGAGTCCCAGCCCGTCGTGGCGCTCGTACTCGGCGAATCCGCTCATTCGGTCCTCCTTCGCCGCGGCCACTCTACAGTAGAATCGGCTCGAGCTCGCATGGGGTGGCACCTTCCGTTCGACCGCACCGAACGCTGCCTCACGCGCGGGCAGTGCGCGCTCGCGCGCCGGGACTTCGCGACGGCCGAGGCGCTCCTGCGCGAGGCGCTCGCGCAGGATCCGCAATATTCGCATATTCAAATGTATCTGGCCCACGCGCTGGCCGAGCAGGAGCGCCGCGCCGAGGCG
>QHSB01000577.1 GCA_003220335.1 Candidatus Rokuibacteriota bacterium | reverse complement strand
CTCGCGCTGCTCGAGCCGCCGCCCGAGCGGCCGTTCGGCATTCCGCTGCCCGCGTCGTTGCGGGGACGCCGGCGGCGGCACCGGCTCGCGCGCGCGCGACGGCTCGCCGACGCGGGGCGCTTCGAGGACGCCGCCGACACGCTGGCCGCGCAGCCGGACGTGCTCGACGAGCCGGGCGCGCGGGAGCTGCTCGAGCGCGCG
>QHSB01000249.1 GCA_003220335.1 Candidatus Rokuibacteriota bacterium | reverse complement strand
TCGCGGCCGCCGACGCCGATCGCCTGCGAGACGCCCTCGCCCAGCCGGGCGATCGCGCACGTGACCTCCTGCAGCCCGGTGCCCGAGGCGGCCGCGAGGCCGATGCGGCCGCGCGGCACCACGTTGGCGAAGCCGAGCGGCACGCCGTCGAGGATGGCGGTGCCGCAGTCGGGCCCGAGCAGGAAGCGCCCGCGCTCGCGGGCGAGCCTCTTGAGCTCCACCTCCGTCGCGACGGGCACGTTGTCGCTGAAGAGCATGACGTGCAGTCCCGCGCGGAGTGCGCGCAGCGCCTCGGCGCCGGCGTAGGCGCCCGGCACGGAGATCAAGACGAGATTCGCGCCGGGCAGGGCGCGCAGCGCGCCCTCGAGCGTGCGCGGCGTTGCCTCGGCGCCGCGCACCGCGGGTGGCCGAGCGAGCAGGGCGTGCTCGGCCGCCGCACGCGCGGCCTCGGCCGCCGCCGCGTCCTCGGCCACGACCGCGATCACGAGATCGGCGGGGCCGGCCGCGGCGCCGTCCTTGGCGAGCAGCCCCGCCTGCTCGAGCAGCGCGCGGTTGGCTGGCGTGCCCATCATGGCCGCCGCGCGCGCGACGCCCGCCACGGCCTCCATCGCGCCGGCCAGACGCATCAGCGTGACGGAATCGCGATAGAACGAGGCGCGCACGAAGTTGAACGCGGCCATCGCCCGCCGATCCTACACCATCACTCCACGGCACAGCCGCGCGGTGCCGCCGGGGACGGCTGGCCGGTGACTGCCTCTAGGTCCGTCCGAGCCGTGGGCCGCAACGCGTGGCGACTATTCGGTGAGCCGCTCGGGAGTGCGCGTTGCGAGACGACGCCACGCGAAACGTGAGGCGCCAACGCGAGGACGGAGCCTGGGGGGAGGAACCGGTCAGGCCCCGTCCGCGGCGCCGCCAGCGCGGCTACTTCGGTGGGGTAATGCCGTACGTCTTGATCTTGCGGTAGAGGTGCGAGCGCTCGATGCCGAGGCGCTCGGCGGTGCGCGTCATGTTCCAGTCGTTGCTGCGCAGCTCGGCCAGGATGTACGCGCGCTCGAAGCCGTCGCGCGCGTCCTTGAGCGAGCGCTGGCCCTCGGCCCCGGCGACGGCGTCCTTGGGACGCAGGGGGGCGGGCAGGTCGTCGGGGCCGATGACCTCGCCCGTGGTCATGATGACGAGACGCTCGACCATGTTGCGCAGCTCGCGCACGTTGCCCGGCCAGTCGTAGGCGAGGAAATAGGCGAGCGCCTCGCCCGACATGGCCTTGAGCCGCTTGCCGTTCTCGGCCGAGAACACGGCGATGAAGTGCTCGATGAGCATCGGGATGTCGTCACGGCGCTGGCGCAGCGGCGGCACCTCGATCGGGATCACGTTGAGCCGGTAGAAGAGGTCCTCACGGAAGCCGCCTTGCGCGATGAATGCCTGCAGATCCCGGTTGGAGGCGGCGATGACGCGCACGTCCACCTTGATCGGCTCGCGCCCGCCCACGCGCTCCACGACCTGCTCCTCCAGCGCGCGGAGCACCTTGGCCTGGGTCTTGAGGCTCATGTCGCCGATCTCGTCGAGGAAGAGCGTGCCGCCGTCGGCCGTCTCGAACTTGCCGCGCCGGCGCGCCACCGCGCCGGTGAAGGCGCCACGCTCGTGGCCGAACAGCTCCGACTCGATGAGCTCCTCGGGAATGGCCGCGCAGTTGACCTCGACGAACGACGCCTCGCGACGGCCGGACAGCGCGTGGATCGCGCGCGCCACCAGCTCCTTGCCGCTGCCGTTCTCGCCGTGGATCAGCACGCGGCCGATGGTGGGAGCGGCGGTGGCGATGGCCTCGCGCAGGGCGCGCATGGGCTCGCTGTCGCCGATGATCTCGGTACGCACGTTCAGGCGCGCCTTGAGGGCGGCGTTCTCCCGCTCGAGCCGCCCGTGCTCGAGGGCGCGAGCCGTGCTCACCAGCGTCTTCTCGAGCGACAGGGGCTTCTCGATGAAATCGTAGGCGCCGAGCCGCGTGGCCTTCACCGCCGTCTCGATGGTGCCGTGGCCGGAGATCATGACGACCGGCGACTCCGGACGCACGCGCCGCAGCTCGGCCAGCGTCTCGAGGCCGTCCATGCCCGGCATCCAGATGTCGAGGAACACGAGGTCGGGCGCCTCGTCGGTGACCACGCGCACGGCCTCCTCGCCGCTGCCGGCCGTGCTCACGCGGTAGGCCTCGTCCTCGAGCACGGCGCGGAGGGTGGCCTGGATGGCCGGTTCGTCGTCGACGATCAGGATGTGCTCGCCCGCCACCCTCAGGCCTCCACCGGCGCCGGCGCGCGCGTGACCGGCACCTCGATGACGAAGCGCGTGCCCGAGGGCTGGTTGTCCTCGACGCGGATGGTGCCGCCGTGCTCGTTGACGATCTCGCTCACGATCGGCAGCCCGAGGCCCATGCCGGTGACCTTGGTGGAGAAGTAGGGCAGGAACAGGCGGTCACGGTCCTCGCTGGGGACGCCGGGCCCGGTGTCGGCGACGATCAACCGCACGCGCGCCGCCTCGGGCACGTACTCCGTCTCGAGCGACACGGTGCCGCCGGAGCCGACGGCCTCCACCGCGTTGTCGACGAGGTTGAGGACGGCACGCTTGATGTGATCGGGATCGACCTGGAGCACCGGCACGTCGTCGGCGTGGCGCGTGACGATGGTGCAGTGCGGGTGCGATTCGCGATACAAGCTCGCCACCGCGTCGACGAGCGGCCGCACGTCGGTGGGCTTCGGCACGAAGGCGGGCATCCGGGCGAAGCGCGAGAACTCGTCCACCATGCGCTTGAGGCCGTCGACCTCCTGGATGATCGTCTCCGTGCACTCGCTCACCAGCTGGGCGTCCTCGCCGACGCCACGGGAGAAGCGCCGCCGGAGCCGCTGGGCGGACAGCTGGATCGGCGTCAAGGGATTCTTGATCTCGTGGGCGATGCGCTGCGCGACCTCGCGCCACGCGGCGAGCCGCTGGGCCTTGAGCAGCTCCGTGAGGTCGTCGAAGACGACCACGGCGCCGTCGTACACGCCCTCGGGGCCGCGCAGCGCGGTGGCGGAGGCGAGCAGGGAGAGGGCGACGCCGCCGCGCCGCATGTGCAGCTGGATGGCGGCGGTGGCCGTCTTGGGCCGCCGCGTGCGCTGCACGAGCGTCACCACCTCGCGCGCCTCCGGCCCGGTGAAGACCTCCTCCAGCAAGCGGCCGATGGTCGCCGCCTCCGGGACGCCGAACATCCGGGCGGCCGCGCGGTTGAGCGTGGTGATGCGCCCGAGCGCGTCGAGCGAGACGACGCCGGTGGTGATCGCTTCCAGCACCGTCTCGATGTAGCGCCGCCGATCCTCCAGCTCCGTGTGCTTGTCCTGGAGGTCGACGTACGCTTCCTCCAGCCGGTGCTTGGAGCTCGAGAGATCGTCGGTCATCCGGTTGAACGAGTCCACGAGCAGGCCGATCTCGTCGTCGGCGCGCGCCTGCACCTTGTAGGCGAGGTTGCCGGCCGCGACCTCGCGGGTGCCCTCCGCCAGCTGCTCGATGGGGCCGGTGATGCCGCGCGCGAGGTAGAGGCCGAACCACGTGAACCCGAACACGACGATGAGGGTCATCAGGAGGAAGAACATGATGTAGATGCCCTTGATCGGGTTCTTGAGCAGCTTGAGCTGCTTGTATTCGCGGAACGCCTGCGAGATCCCGCGCACCTTCGCCTCGAGCCGCTCCGTCACGTGGGTGCCGACCACCACGGCCCCGATCACGTGCCGCTCGCCGGCCCGCGTCGCCCAGATCGGCGTCACCGCCTCGATCAGGTCGCCCGAGGTCAGCTCACGGACGGTGGTGACCTCCTGACCGGCGAGCCCGCGCTTGAGCAGCCCCTCGCTCAGCTCGCGCGTGGCGAGATCGCCGAGGATCGGGTCCCTGACATGGACGAGCTCCTGGCCCTGGGCGTCGAAGACCGTCAGCGTGCTGATCGAGAGCAGGTCCTGCTGCTCCGCCAGGAAGGTGGCAAGGGCCTCGCGGCGTTCATCGCTCACGAAATTCTCGCGGTCGATCGTGCGCGCGATGTGCTGGCCGTGGCGCAGCGCCGTGCGCTCGAGGTTCGTGTAGTAGGTCTGGGCCACCGACAGCGCCTGGTCCAGCGGCCGCTCCACCTGCGGCTTGAACCAGCCCTCGATCGACTTGTTGATGAAGTTGGAGGCGATGATGAAGATCAGGATTGCCGGGGCCACCGCCAGCGAGAGGAACGCGAGCACGAGCTTGGCCTTGAAGCGCGCGCCGATGACCCCCTGCCGCCGCTCGAAGCCGAGCTTGACGAGGTTGCGGAAGAGCAGGAGGAGCAGCAGGAGAAAGACGACCAGGTTCAGGTTGAACAGGGCGAAGATCACGATGTTCGAGGCCACCGGCAGCTCGGGCGCGAACGAGCCGAGGTCGAAGACCGACAGGCCGCCCACCAGCACGAGGAAGCCGAGGATGACGAGGAGGTTGCGCTTGCGGCGGTTCTGCTCGGAGAGGAGCGGCATCGCCTACTGCATCCTCTGGATGGTGCGATAGTCCGACTGGCGCTCCGTCTGCTCGGCGGTGCCCGCCATCCGCGTGACGAACGTGTTTTCGCCGTTGAGCGCGGCCTCCGCCTGCACGCGCACGTAGAAGATCTCCGCGGGGTTCAGGGCGGTGGAGGGGCCGAGCTTCAGGGCGCGCACCTCGGAGAACACGCGCTGCGCGTCGCGCAGATCACGCGTGCCGTAGGCCGGATGCGTCTCGCCCTTGAGGGCGATGACCTTGTATTCCTTGGTCACCGCGTTGTAGGCGAGCTGGCGCTCGATCGTCACGCTGCGCACGAGGCTGTCGCGCCAGAGCCGGTTGTACTGCCAGAGCTCGATCCTGAAACGCAGGTGCGTGGGGATGCCGCTCTGCAGGCCCTCGTGGAAGGTCGGCGGGATGGCGTCGAGCAGCACCACCCTCACCGTCACCTCGTGATCGTTCAGGTAGATGTCGAGGTCACTGATGCGCAGATCCGCGCGCGCCGGCGCGGCCCCTGCCAGCAGCAGCAGCGCCAACGTCGTGGCAAAACGAGGCCATCGCAGGGCGTTCGGGACCTTCATACTGGCGGACGCGCCATTATAGCGCTGCGATAGCGCCGCGGCCGCCGATGGCCGGCGTCAGCCGGTAGTCAGGTAATCGAGGACCGCCACGGGTTCCCGGGGTGCGCCGAGCGTCTAGGGTTTAGAGGGGCGCCACGGCTCCGCCGGGGCGTCCCGAACGTTGGGGGGTTTGGGGGCCATGTCGAGGCCTCCATGTAAACAGGCGGGCCATTTCGGGGCCCCCCATGTCTATAGCGCCGCCAGCCCGGGGCTGTGGGCGAAGCCCTCCGCCGCCTCGGCCGCCGCCGGGGCGGGGGCCATGCGGAGCGCGGCCCGGCGGTCGAGACCGAGGGCGCGCTGGATCGCCACCACCAGCTCGAAGTTCAGCGCGTGGCCCGCATTACGCGCGATGACGTGGCCCGCGATGCGCCGGCCGAGCAGCGCGAGGTCGCCGAGGAGGTCGAGCACCTTGTGGCGCACGAACTCGTCGCGGTAGCGGAGGCCGTTCAGGGTGCCGCTCTTGCCGATGACGATCGTGTTGTCGAGCGAGCCACCGAGCGCGCGCCCGCTCTTGCGCAGGAAGCCGAGATCCTTGAGGAAGCCGTAGGTGCGCGCGGGCGCGTACTCGGCGACGAACGACTCCTCGGTCGGCGTCCAGGACAGGACCTGCGTGCCGATTGCCGGGTGCTCGTTGTCGAGCGTGTAGGAGATGCGGAACGTGTCGGCCGGCACGATCTGGATCCAGCGGCCGTCGGCGCCGGCGCCGATCGGATGCGGGATGCGGATGGGTCGCTGGCGCGGGCCCTGCGGTGTGCGGCCGGCGGTCTGCAGGAGCTGCACGAACGGCTTGGCGCTGCCGTCGGCCGCCGGCAGCTCGGTGCCGTCGACACGGACGTCGAGGTTGTCGATGCCGAGGCCGGCCGCCGCCGCCATCAGGTGCTCGATCGTCTGGATCCGGGCGCCGTTCTTGCCGAGCGTGGTGGCGTAGTGGGAATCGACGACGCTCTCGGGCGTGGCGGGGATCGGATCGCCGTGCTCACCGACGCGGAAGACGATGCCGGAATCGGCGGGACTCGGGGCCAGCGTCACGCGAACAGTCTTGCCACAGTGCAGCCCAACACCTTCCAGGCAGACTGCCTTGCGGATGGTGTGCTGTCTCATGACCGCGATGACAATGAGCAACCCGGGTGCCATACCCAGGATTAGTCAGAAGTAGCTGACTTGATTGACGACGATCCGAGAGGCGGAGGGAGCCTCTCGGAGCCCTGTCGCGCCAATGACACGGTGCACGAGGCCCGGAGTCTCATTTTTGAGACGCTAGACATCGACGATGATTTCTACCTCGTGGCGGCCCTCCCGGACCCGAACCGAGACGCCATGGAGCGTGGCGGCTTTCACCACCGTGCCCAGGCGGTGGCGGCCGGCGTCGAGCGGCTCGCCGTGTAGCCGGCCGTGGACCACGGTGTCGGAGCACGCGGTCACCTCGACGCGGCTCACCACGAAGGCCTCGATCTCGTGCACGTAGAGACACTCGTCGATCCACGCGGCGAGCAGCGTCTCGGGGCCGTCAGCCTGGGCGCGCACCTCACGCGCCTCGCGGGGCGCGACCGTCGCGGGATCGGCGACGAGCGCGAGCACGCCGAGCGCCGCCTGGGCGAAGGCCTCCGCGCGCGTCGGGCCCCAGGCTCGGATCCCCACGTCGGCCTCGACCTCGAACTGTTCGTGGCCCGCGTCAGACTCAGGCATGGGGGGTTTGGGGGGCCATTTCGGGGCCCCCCATCTCTTTTGTGAGCTTGCAACAGCGCATCACGTCTGCGGAGTTTGGGGGGCCATGTCGGGGCCCCCCATCTCTTTTGTGAGCTTGCAACAGCGCATTATCACGTCGCGGTCCCCAGATCGCCCCAGCGCGCCTGAAGAATGGCGATGATCGCGGGGCCCGCGGTTTCGGTTCTCAGGATCCGCGCGCCGAGACCGACCACGTGCCAGCCCTGGGCGCGGGCGGCGTCGACCTCGCGGCGATCGAGCCCGCCTTCGGGACCGACGAGCACGACGACGCGCCGCGGGCGCTTCGCCTCCGCGAGCACCGCGCCGAGCGGTGGGGCCCCGCCTTCCCAGAGGCAGAGCGCGAGGTCTGCGTCGCGCGCCTCGTCCAGACACGCCTCGAGCGGCCGCGGCGGCGCCACGTCGGGCACCACGCGGCGCCCGCACTGCTTGGCCGCCTCGCGGGCCACGCGCTGCCAGCGCCCGAGCCGCGTGACGGCCTGGCGGTCGGCGAGCCGTACAACGGTCCGCGCCGCGATCGCGGGGATGACCCGCGCGACGCCGAGCTCTGTCGCCGCGCGTACGATCGTCTCCAGCTTGTCGCCCTTGGGAAGGCCCTGCACCAGCGTGACGGCGAGCGGAGAGTCACCGGCGGCCTCGGCCACGCCCACGATGACGCCGCTCGCGCGCGGCTGCACCGCCTCCAGCCGCACCGTGTAGTCGTGGCCCGCGCCGTCGCTGGCGACGACGGTGTCGCCGGGCCGAAGGCGCAGGACGCGGGCGAGGTGCCGGGTCTCGAGCGCGTCGAACGTCACGCGCCCGTCGACCACGCGCTCAGGTGCGATCGCGAAGCGGCGCATGTTCGTACGCGAGCGTGGTCCAGCCCTCGATCGAACGCGCCTCGAGGCGCTGGAAGCCGTATCCGCGCAGCGCGGCCGTGACGCCGTCCGCCTCGGCGTCGAGACAGCCGCCGGCCACCAGGGTGCCGCCGGCGGCGACCAGCCGCGCGTAGCACGGTGCCAGCGCGCAGTGGGCGGCCGCCAGGAGATTGGCGAGGACGAGCGGCGCCGGCTCGGCGTCGAGCGCGGCCGCGTCGGCGCCCTCGCACGTCACGCGGCCGACGAGGCCGTTGCGCTCGACGTTCGCGCTGGCGGACGCGACGGCGTCGGGATCGGAGTCGATGGCGAGGACGCTCGGCACACCGAGACGCGCGGCGGCAATGGCGAGGATGCCCGAGCCCGTGCCGAGATCGATGGCCCGCGCGGGCTGCGCGCGCTCCACGACGGTCTCGAGCAGCTCGAGACAACCGGCGGTGCTCGCGTGCTGCCCGGTGCCGAACGCGCGTCCCGGCTCGAGGGTGAGGACGAGCCGTCCGTCGGCGGGTGGCGGCGTCTCCCACGGCGGCGTCACGAGGAGCCGGCGCCCGAGCGGCAGCGGCGCGAAGTGCGCGCGCCAGGCCTCGGCCCAGTCGGTGTCGGCCACGTCGGACACCGCCGGGCCGCCCGTGCGCGCGAAGCCCAGCGACTCGAGGGCGCCGAGGTAGAGGTCGATGCTCTTCGCGATCGCGTCGCTGTCGGCCGCCTCCGGAAAGAACGCGCGCAGCCGCGCGCGGCCCGCGGCGCTCTCCTCCTCCACGATGCCGACGGCGCCGAGCTCCCAGACGAAGTTGGTGAGGCCTTCGGACGCGTCGGGGGAGACGGCGACCGTGAGTTCCCAGTAACGGGAACTCATGATCAGCCCAGGAGCTTCTTCATTCTTTCGATGAACGCGCTGGCGAGCGGACCGCGCTGCTCCTTCGACGCCGACTCGAAGGCCGCCAGGGCCTCGCGTTGCCCGGCGCTGAGCTTCTGCGGGACCTCCAGCAGCAGGCGATAGCAGGCGTCGCCGTTGCCGCGCTCGCGCAGCCGCGGCATGCCCTTGCCGCGCAGGCGCAGCACCTGGTGCGGCTGGCTGCCGGGGACGATCTTCAGCGTCTCCGTGCCGCTGAGGACGGGCACCTCGACCTCGGCCCCGAGTGCCAACTGGGTGAACGACACGGGCAGGTCGCAGAGCAGATCGGTGCCGTGGCGCGTGAAGATCGCGTGGTCGCGGATCCGCACGAGGACGTAGAGATCGCCCGCGGGGCCGCCGTTCACACCGCTGCTGCCCTCGCCGGACAGGCGCAGCTGCATGCCGTCGTCGATGCCGGGCGGGATCTTGACGCTCAGGACGTGCTCGCCGCGCAGCCGTCCCTCGCCCCGACAGTTCTTGCATGGACTCTTGTTGAGCTGGCCCTCGCCGCCGCAGCGCGGACACGGGCGCGCCACCGTGAGAAAGCCGTGGCTCATGCGGACCTCGCCGTGGCCCTGGCACGCGTCGCACGTCGTCTTCTGCGTGCCCGGCTCGCTGCCGCTGCCCTTGCAGGTCTCGCAGCGCTCGAGCCGCGGGATCTGGATCTTCGTGTCCAGTCCGGCCGCGGCGTCCTCGAGCGTGATCTTCAGCTCGTACTGGAGGTCCTCGCCGCGCATCGCGCGCGAGCGGCTTCGTCGCCCGCCGCCGGCGCTCGAGAAGAAGTTTTCGAAGATGTCCTCGAAGAGCGTGCCGAAGCCGCCCTCGAAGCCCCCGCCGGCGCCGGTGCTCGGCGCGCTGCCGAAGCGGTCGTAGTGCGCCCGCTTGTCGGGATCGGACAGGACGGCGTAGGCCTCGCTGACTTCCTTGAAGCGCTCTTCTGAATTCTTGTCGCCGGGATTCTTGTCGGGATGGAACTGCATGGCGAGCTGCCGGTAGGCCTTCTTGAGCTCGGCGTCGCCGGCGCCCTGCGAGACACCGAGGATCTGGTAGTAGTCGCGCGGGGCCACCTAGGCCGCGTCCTCGTCGGGCGCCGCGGCCACCGCGACCATCGCCGGGCGCAGCACCCGCCCGTGCAGCAGGTAGCCCGGCGCCGTCTCGCTCACGACGGTGTCGGGCGCCGCGTCCACGCTCACCACGCGCGCGATCGCCTCGTGGCGCGTCGGATCGAAGGGCTGCCCGACCGCGGAGTAGCGGGCGACGCCCGCGCGCTCGAGCACGCGCAGCAGCTCGCGCTGGATCAGCTCCACGCCCGACATCACGCTCTCGGCGCCGCCCGCGGCGCGCGCGGAGGCCAGCGCGCGGTCGAGGTTGTCGAGCACGGGGATCAGCTCGCGCAGGAGCGCCTCGTTGGCGTAGCGCACGCGGTCCTCGGCGTCGCGCTGCGCGCGCCGGCGCACGTTGTCGGCCTCGGCCATCGCGCGCAGCATGCGGTCCTTCTGCTCCAGCAGCTGGCGCTCGAGGTCCTGGACGCGCGCGTCGGGCGCGGGCTCGCCGGCCGCGGCGTCGTCGTGTGCGGACTCACGGGGCTCGTCGGCCATGATCTCAGGAGGGGAGGTAGAGGTCCTGACGGACGCGCGACAGCGCCTCCGTCACCTGGCGCGCCGTCTCGTTCACGATCGACATGACCTCGGGATAGGGCAGCCGGCGCGGGCCCACCACGCCCAGGATGCCGAGCACCTGGTCGCGATACAGGTAGGTGGACGTGATCAGCGTGCACTCGCGCATCGCGTCGACGGGGTTTTCCTCGCCGATGGTCACGCGCACGCCGGCGTCACCGGACAGCGAGGTCATGAGATCCGCCAGCCGCTCCTTCTGCTCGAACGTCCGCAGCAGGGCGCGCATCTGCTCGATGTCCCAGAATTCCGGCTGGTCGAGGATGTTGATGGCACCGCTGACGTAGAGCGTGCGCCCGCGCAGCATGGAGACGATCTGCTCGGTGACGCCGCGGGCCCGCGTGTGCAGGGCGTCGAGCGGGTCGGTCGGCGCGCTCTCCATGGCCACGATCTCCTCCACGCTGTGGTCGCGGAACCGGCGCGTGAGCTCGCGGCCGATGCTGCGCGCCTCCTCCGCGGCCAGCGGCGGATCGAGCACGATCTCGCGCACGGTGATCCAGTCCGCGTCGGTGGCCACCACCGCGAGCGCGCGGTCCTCCTCGAGCGGCATGAGGTCGACGCGGGCGATCACCGTCTGCGCCAGCGGCGGCGCCAGCAGCAGGCCGGTCAGCCGCGTCACCGTCGAGAGGTGCGACGAGGTGCGCTCCATGAACCCGTCGATGCCGGAGCGCCGCGTGGGCAGCGCCGCCCCGCCCGGCTTGCCGCCAGGCGACGGCGGCGGGAACGAGTCGACGTAAAAGCGGTACGCCTTGTCGGTCGGGATCCGCCCGGCGCTCGTGTGCGGCTGCGCGAGATAGCCCATCTCTTCCAGGTCCGCCATCACGTTGCGGATCGTCGCGGGCGAGAGGTGTGGGAAGTGGCGCTTCGAAAGTACCCGCGAGCCGACCGGCTCGGCCGAGTCCACGTACTCTCGAATGAGGGCGATCAGGACGTCCCGTTGCCGCGCATCCATCGACCCGATTTTACAGCAGGTCGACAAAGAGCGCGTCCGAGACGATGAATCCCGACTCCGTCAGCCGCGCGCAGGCGCCGTCCAGCCGCAGGTGACCGACCTCCCGCCACTCCTCGATCCGACGCGCCAGGGCGGGCTCGCCAGCCGTGCGCTCGGCCAGCCAGGCCGCCGGCACGCCGTCGCTGGTGCGCAGGCCGAGGATCAGGCGCTCGGCCAGACGCTGGCGCGGCGTGAGCCGCTCGGAGGTCTCCACGGGCAGCGTGCCGGTCTCGATGGCGGCGCGCCAGCGCGTGAGCGGCTTGATGTTGCCGTAGCGCACGTCGCCGATGAACCCGCAGCCGCCGGGGCCGGCCGCGAGGTACTCGGCGGCGCGCCAGTAGCCGAGGTTGTGCCGCGCGCGGCGGCCGGGGCGCGCGTAGTTGGAGACCTCGTAGTGCTCGAAGCCGCGCGCGGCGGCGGCGCGGACGAGGGCCCAGTACGCAGCGACGACCGCGTCCTCGTCCGGCAGGCCCTCGACGCCACCGGCGCCCCACGGGCTGCCGCCGTCGAGCGTGAGCGCGTACGCGGAGACGTGGTCGGGCCCCCAGTCGAGCACGCGCTCGACGTCGGCGGCCCAGGCGTCGACCGCGAGGCCGGGCAGCCCATACATGAGGTCGACGCTCACGTCGTCGCAGCCGGCCTCACGAGCCGCGTCGAAGGCGGCGCGCGCGCCACGCGCGTCGTGCAGGCGGCCGAGCGTCTTGAGCACGGCGTCGTCGAGCGCCTGCACGCCGAGGCTCACGCGGGTGACGCCGGCCGTGCGGTAGCCCGCGAGGCGCTCGCGCGTCACGCTCTCGGGGTTGCACTCGACCGTGATCTCGGCAGCGGGCGCCAGCCGCCAGCGCGCGCGCAGGTGGTCGAGGACGGCCGCCAGCGCCTCCGGCTCGAGCAGCGAGGGGGTGCCGCCGCCGAGGAAGACGGTGGCGAGGGTCACGTCGCGCGCCCAGTCCAGCGCGCCGAGCAGGTCGAGCTCACCGTGCAGCGCGCGCAGGTAGGGGTCCATCTGCCCGGCCTCCAGCGGCGCCGTGTTGAACGAACAGTAGTGGCACCGCTGCACGCAGAACGGAACGTGCAGGTAGAACCCCAACGGTTGACCGGACGGAACGGAGCCGGCAACCATCTCGGGCGGGTCACCCACGGTTGGAGCCGGGCTTGCGGACCCCGCTCCAACAGCCGGAGCCGGGCTCGCGGCACCCGCTACCACCGCGCCCGCTACGGGATATAGCGCGCGAGTCTCCACCAGCGCAGCCAGTGCCGATCGCTATCCCAGGACCAGTAGATCAGGAACGCCTTGCCCTTGATCTTGTCCTTGCGGACGAATCCCCAGTAGCGGCTGTCCTGGGAGTTGTTGCGGTTGTCGCCCATGACGAAGTACGAGTCGGACGGCACCACCGTCGGCTCGCAGGCGTAGGCATAGCCGCAGTAGGTCGGCTGCGCGCGGTCGAACGCCCCGTCGAGGCGGCGCACGTACGGCTCGACGAGCGCCGTGCCGTTGACGAAGACCTGGTCGCCCCGTACCTGGACGGTGTCGCCCGGGGTGCCGATGATGCGCTTGATGAAGTCACGCTTCTCGTCCTGGGGGTACTTGAAGACGATGATGTCGCCGCGCGCGGGATGGCGGAAGCTGGGCAGGCGGTGGTCGGTAAACGGCAGCTCCGGCCCATACAGGAACTTGTTCACGAGGATGTAGTCGCCCACCAGGAGCGTGTCCATCATCGAGCCCGACGGGATGGTGAAGGCCTGGATGATGAGGGTGCGGATCACCAGCGCGAGCAGGATGGCGATGGCGATCGCCTCCGCGTACTCGCGGACGACGGACTTGCGACGGCGCGCGGCGGAGATGCGCTCGGCCGTCACCTCGTCGGTCTTGGGGACGTCCCTCTCGCGGACGTCCATCAGCTCTTGAGCACCGTGAGGAATGCCTCCTGGGGGACTTCGACGCGGCCCACCTGCTTCATGCGCTTCTTGCCTTCCTTCTGCTTCTCGAGCAGCTTGCGCTTGCGCGTGATGTCGCCGCCGTAGCACTTGGCGGTGACGTTCTTGCCCATGGCCTTCACCGTCTCGCGCGCGATGACGCGGCTGCCGATGGCGGCCTGGATGGCCACCTCGTACAGCTGGCGTGGGATCACGCCGCGCAACTTCTCGACGAGGGATTTGCCCCGCTCGTAGGCCTTGTCGCGGTGGACGATGGTCGAGAGCGCGTCGACGGGGTCGCCGTTCAATAATATATCGAGCTTCACGAGGTCGGACGGGCGGAAGTCCGCCAGCTCGTAGTCGAACGAGGCGTAGCCCTTCGAGATCGACTTCAGCCTGTCGTAGAAGTCGATGACGATCTCGGACAGCGGGAAGTCGAAGCGGATGTGCACCCGCTTGCCGAGGTACTCGAGCGACTTGTGCTCGCCGCGCTTTTCCTGCGCGAGCTTGTAGATGGCCGTCATGAACTCCGTCGGCACGTACACCGACGACCTCACGTACGGCTCCTCCATCTCCTCGATGCGGTCCGGCGTCGGCAGCTTCGACGGGTTGTCGATCTCCAGCAGCTCGCCGGCCGTCGTCAGCACGCGGTACTGCACGGAGGGCGCGGTCACGATCAGCGAGAGGTTGAACTCACGCTCGAGGCGTTCTTGCACGATCTCCATGTGGAGCATGCCGAGAAACCCGCAGCGGAATCCGTAGCCGAGGGCCATCGACGTCTCGGGCTCGAAGTTGAAGGCGGGGTCGTTGAGGCGCAGCTTCTCGAGCGCGTCACGCAGGCCTTCGTACTCCGTGTCCTCGATCGGGAACAGGCCCGCGAACACCATCGGCTTGGCGTCGCGGTAGCCGGGGAACGGCTCCGCGGTCGGCCGCGCCGCCTCCGTGATGGTGTCGCCGATCTTGGCGTCGGCCACGCGCTTGATGGCGGCGGTGATGTAGCCGACCTGGCCGGCGGACAGCTCGTCCACCGGCCGCATGTCGGGGCTGAACACACCGACCTGCGCCACGTCGTAGGTACGGCCGTTCGACATGAGGAGGATCTTCGTGCCCGGCCGCACGCGCCCGTTCCGGACCCGTACGTAGATGACGACGCCCTGGTAGGAGTCGTAGAAGGAGTCGAACACCAGCGCCTTGAGCGGCGCGTCGGCATCGCCGTCGGGCGGCGGAATGCGCGCGATGATCGCCTCGAGCACCTCGGGCACCCCCGTGCCGTGCTTGGCGGAGATGGCGAGCGCCTCCGTGCCGTCGAGGTCGAGCGTGTCGTGGATCTGCTGCCGCGTGCCGTCCACGTCGGCGGCCGGCAGGTCGATCTTGTTGACGACAGGGATGATGGTGAGGCCCGCGTCCGAGGCGAGGTAGAAGTTCGCGAGCGTCTGCGCCTCGATGCCCTGCGCCGCATCGACGATGAGGATCGCGCCCTCGCAGGCGGCCAGCGCGCGCGAGACCTCGTACGAGAAGTCCACGTGGCCCGGCGTGTCGATCAGGTTGAGCGTGTACTCGTGGCCGTCCTTCGCCTTGTAGAGGAGGCGGACGGTGTGCGCCTTGATCGTGATGCCGCGCTCGCGCTCCAGATCCATCGAGTCGAGCACCTGGTCCACGGCCTTCTTGGCGTCCATGGTGCCCGTGAGCGCGAGCAGTCGGTCGGCCAGCGTCGACTTGCCGTGATCGATGTGGGCCACGATCGAGAAGTTGCGGATTCTGGCGAGACTCACCGACTCAGTCTAACACGCGGTTGCGCGTCATCCGGGCGTCCCCTAAGGCCAAAAGAGGGTCAGCTAAGGCCAAAAGAGGGTCAGCGGGGGACGGCGGCCAGGCGCGTGTGGTCGGGCACCACGGCGCCGGATTCGAGGACCACGCCGGGGGCGATGTCCACGTCGGCCCCGATGCGGACGTCGGCGCCGACCACGCAGTCGCGCAGCACCGAGCCCTCCCCGACCTCGACGCGCTCCCAGAGCACGGCCCCTTCGACGCGCGCGCCCGCCGCAATGCGCGTGCGCTCGCCGAGGACGGTCGAGGGTCCGACGCGCGCGCCCACCTGCACGGCGGCCTCGGCGCCGATGACGGCGGGGGCCTCCAGCCGCGCGCCGGTGGCCACGAACGCGCTCGGCTCGATCCAGCAGCCGTCGCGCAGCTCACCGGGCGGCGCCAGCGGTGTCTTCACCTGGCCGGCGAGCAGGTCGACCTGTGCCGCGCGATAGGCGGCGGGACTGCCGATGTCACGCCAGTACGCCTCGGTGGTGAAGCCGTAGCACGGCACGCCCTCGGCGATGAGGGAGGGGAACACCTCACGCTCGACGGATACGACCTGACGCGCCGGAATGCGCGCGAGCAGGGCGGCGTCGATGAGGTACACGCCCGCGTTGATGGTGTTGGTCGCGATGGGCTCGTCGGGCCCCGGCTTCTCGCGAAAGCGTCGCAGGCGTCCATCGGTGTCCGTCTCGACCAACCCGTACTGCCGCGGGTCGGCCACGGAACGCAGCAGGATCGTCGTGCGCGAGCCGTGCGCCTCGTGGAACGCGCGCATGGCCGAGAGGTCGGCGTCGGTCAGCACGTCGCCGTTCAGCACCCAGACGGCGCCGCGGGCGAGGTCGGCCGCGTTGCGGATGCCGCCGCCCGTCCCGAGCGGCTCGGACTCGATCACGTAGCGCAGGCGCACGCCGAGATGCTCGGCTTCGCCGAGCGCCGCGCGCACGTCGTCGACGCGGTAGGAGCACGCGAGGATGACGTCGCTCACGCCGTGCTGGCGCAGCAGCGCGAGCTGGTAGGCGAGGAAGGGTCGGTTGAGCAGCGGCACCACCGGCTTGGCGCGGGCGAGCGTCAGCGGCCGCAGCCGCGTGCCCTGGCCACCGGCCAGGATGACGGCCTGGGTGGCGGCGCCGGCGCTTATGCGCCGGGCGCCCAGGGTTGCGCCTCGCTGATCAGCATCACGGGAATTCCGTCGCGGATCGGGTAGGCCTTGCGGCAGGCCTGACAGATGATGCGGGTCTCCTCGAAGATCAGGTTACCCTTGCAGGCCGGGCACACGAGGATCGCCTTCAGCTCCTCGTCGATCACGCTCGCACCTCCTCTCTCATTTGCCACCGGAGCGCCGTCGCAGCGCCTCGCTGAACCACTCCAGCGTCAGCTTCAGCCCCTCGTCCGTGTCCACGCGCGGCTCCCAACCCAGCAGCGCGCGCGCGCGCGTGATGTCGGGCTGGCGGACCTTGGGATCGTCCACGGGCAGCGGCCGGAAGACGATCTCGCTGCGCGCGCCGGTGAGCCGAAGAATACGCTTGGCCAGCTCGAGCAGCGTCATCTCTTGCGGGTTGCCCAGATTCACCGGCTCGTTCACGGCGGCCTGCATGAGCCGCCAGACGCCGTCGATGAGGTCGGTGATGTACTGGAACGAGCGCGTCTGCGAGCCGTCGCCGAAGACGGTCAGCGGTTCGCCGCGCAGCGCCTGCGTCATGAAGGCCGGGATCGCGCGGCCGTCGTTCAGTCTCATTTTCGGGCCGAACGTGTTGAACACCCTGGCGATGCGCGTGTCCACGCGATGCACGCGGTGATAGGCCATCGTGATCGCTTCCGCGAAGCGCTTGGCCTCGTCGTACACGCCCCGCGGGCCGATGGGGTTGACGTGGCCCCAGTAGTCCTCGCGCTGCGGATGCACGAGCGGATCGCCGTAGACCTCGGAGGTGGAGGCGAGCAGGAAGCGCGCGCCCTTGGCCCAGCTCAGCCCCAGCGCGTTGTGCGTGCCGAGCGCGCCCACCTTGAGCGTCTGGATCGGCAGCTCGAGATAGTCGAGCGGCGAGGCGGGGCTCGCGAAGTGCAGGACCCAGTCGAGCGGACCCTCGAGCTCGATGTGCTGCGTCACGTCGTGCTGGACGAACGCGAAGCCGCGTGCGCCGCGGAATTCCGCGAGGTTGTCCGGTGAGCCCGTGATGAAGTTGTCCATGCCGACCACGTCGCAGCCGCGTCCCAGGAGGAATTCGCAGAGATGGGAGCCGATGAAGCCGGCGGCGCCCGTGACGAGTACCCGCATGGCGGCGACCTAGGCGGGCGGCAGGACGGGCTTGCGGCCGACCGAGTGGTATTCGAAGCCGAGGCGGCGCATCCGCTCCGGCTCCCAGACGTTGCGCCCGTCGAAGACGAGCGGGCGGCGCATCACCGAGCGCAGCCGCTCGAGGTTCAAGAACTTGAACTCGTTCCACTCGGTGACGAGGGCCACCGCGTCGGCGCCGGTGGCGGCGCCGTAGGGCGAGTCGCAGTATTCGACGGCGACCGGCAGCACGCGGCGCGCGTTGGCGGTGGCCACCGGATCGTAGGCGCGCACGACGGCGCCGGCCGCGCGCAGCCCCGCGATGACCTCGATGGATTTCGCCTCGCGCATGTCGTCGGTGTTGGGCTTGAAGGCGAGGCCGAGCACGGCGATGACGCGGCCGTCCATGGGGTTCAGCGCCTTTTCCATCGTCTCCACGAAGTGACCCGCGCGCTCGCGATTGACGTCGACCACGGCGCGCAGCATCGCGAAGTCATAGCCGAGGGTGGCCGCGGTGGCCACCAGCGAGTCGGTGTCCTTGGGAAAGCACGAGCCGCCGAAGCCGAGACCCGCCGAGAGGAACGCGGACCCGATGCGCGGATCGAGGCCCATGCCCTTCATCACCTGGGTGACGTCGGCACCCGCCAGCTCGCAGATGTTCGCGATGGCGTTCATGAACGAGATCTTGGTGGAGAGGAACGCGTTGGACGCGTACTTGATCATCTCCGCCGAGGGCACGTCCACGATGATCATGGGCCGCTCGAGCGGCGCGTAGAGCTCCAGGAGGGACATGGCCACCTGCTGGGTCGGCGCGCCGATCACGATGCGGTCGGGACGCAGGGTGTCCTCGATGGCCGAGCCCTCGCGCAGGAACTCCGGGTTGGAGACGACGTCGAACGGCACCGGCCGCTTCTGGTGGCGCGCGATCACGTCGCGCACGAAATCGCCGGTGCCCACCGGCACGGTGGATTTGTTCACGACCACCGTGTAGCGGTCCATGGCCTCACCGATGCCGCGCGCGACCTCGCCCACCGCGGTGAGGTCGGTCTGGCCGTCGCTCATGGGTGGCGTGCCCACGGTGATGAACACGATCACCGATCGGCGGACGCCGTCCGCGAGATCGGTCGAGAACGACAGCCGGCCGTCGGCCACGTTGCGCGCCACCATCTCTTCCAGCCCGGGCTCGTAGATGGGCATGCGGCCCGCGCGCAGCTCGGCGATCTTGTCGGTCTGGTTGTCGACGCAGACGACCTCGTTGCCGAGGTCGGCGAAGACGGCGCCCGTAACGAGGCCCACGTAGCCGGTTCCGACGACGCAGATGTTCATGACGAACCGGCACCCATTCTAGCAGGGCGCGCCGGTCGCCGAGTAAAACTGGCAGCGCTTTGGAGAATTTACTCTCGACGTGGAACGGACGAGTGGAGTGAGCGGACCGGACTCAGGCCGGACTCAGGCCGCGAACGGACCGTCGTCGTCGTCGGTATCGGGAGCGTCGAGACCGTCGATCTGGATGCGGGCGTCCCGCACCGCGTCGCTCAGCGAATCGAACCGCTGGCCGGAGATCGAGATGGTATTGCTCTCGTCGCGCGCCTTCCAGATCCATTCGTGACCGCTGCGTCCGACCGGCTTGAACTGGACCTTCACCGCCATGGCCTGTCTCCCCTCGGGACCACGCGTTCGTGGTCGGCGTCCAGGGAGAGGTGCAATGAGGGTGCCACGTAGCAAGAGTCCGAAAAGCGGCCCCTTCAGGCGGTGTCGTCGGCGTCGTCCCACTCGGCCGCGGCCCAGCGGAAGAAGACGACTGTGAAGGCGACGACCGGAATGATCCCTGCCGGCACCCACATGATGACGCCGCCGAGCTGCTGGTCGGCGAGTGGCGTGAGGTCGACCACGCGCGGGGCCGCCGCATAGTAGGGATAGAGGACGTGCTCCGCGCCCGCCACCATGGCCGCGACGACCGTCATCGGCATCCCGAACACGAAGAGATAGAGCAGCTGGCCGGCGTACGGCAGCGCGGGCAGACGCTCCGAACGCGACAGGATCGGCCACCAGCCGAGCAGCGCGGTCCCCAGCAGCACGAGGTGCTCGACCACGTGCCAGGCGTGCGTCTCCAGCGCGGCGTTGTAGGGACAGGGCAGGTGCCAGGCCACGAGCGCCACGCCGTAGGCGGCGAAGGCCGGCAGCGGGCGCGTCAGCCATCGCAACACGGCTCCGACCCCCGGCGCACGCGCGGCGCGCGCCACGAGCGCATCGAGCATCCAGCCGGGCGTGCCGGCCAGCCAGAGCGGCGCCACCACGAGCGTCAGCACGAGGTGCTGCACCATGTGCGCCGAGAACAGGTAGTAGTCGCTGAGGTCGTGCAGCGGGCCGTTCAGCGCGACCAGCAGCGTCAGGCAGCCCGCGAAGAAGGCCACCGGCGCCCCGAGCGGCGCCGGCCGGCGCGATGCGACGGTGGCCCACGTGTAGGCAGAGGCGAGCAGGACGACGCCGAGGAGGACGTCGAGATGGACCTCGCCGCGGAACCAGGAGAAGGACGCCGGCGCCGCCATCGCCTCAGCGACTGAAGACCAGAAATTCGCCGGTCAGCGTCATCACCGCGATCGCCAGCAGCGTGGCGAGCACCAGCGGGGCCACGAACAGGAACGTCAGCACGCGCGAGTCGTAGCGCAGGTGCATGAAGAACATCACGACGAGCGCGAACTTGCCCGCGGAGAGCACGAGCAGCAGCGGGATCAGGACCGGCGCGAGCCGGCGCACGTAGATGACGCCGAACTCGAGCGCGGTCACCGCGCTGAGGATGCCGGCGACGATCAAGTAGATGCGGATCGAGGCGTGCGCCTGTTTCGGCTCGCCCGTGGTCGGATGCTCGCGCGCGGTCGAGGGCGTGCTCATGGAAAGAGGTACACGAGGGTGAAGATCGCGATCCAGACGACGTCGACGAAGTGCCAGTAGAGGCCCGCCACCTCGACCTTGAGGGCGTCCTGGACGCCCAGCCGTCCGCGCAGGTCGAGCACGAGCAGCGTCAGCAGCCAGAGCACGCCGAGGGTGACGTGGCCGCCGTGGAAGCCGGTGAGCACGAAAAACGTCGAGCCGAAGAGGTTGGTCTGCAGCGTCAGCCCCTCGTGCACGAACGTCGTGAACTCGTACGCCTGGAAGCCGAGGAAGATGAGGCCGAACAGCGCGGTGCCGCCGAGCCAGAGCCGCGACTGGAACCGGTCGCCGCGCTGCACGGCGGTCAGGGCCAGCACCATCAGGAGCGAGGACATCAGCAGGTCGAAGGTGCTGAGCGTCGTGATCGGGATGTTGAGGATCTCGTGCGGATGCGGGCCGATCACGCTGCGCCCCTTGTAGGCCAGGTAGGTCGCGATCAGCGTGCCGAACAGGAAGCACTCCGAGCCGAGGAAGATCCACATCGCGAGCTTGCGGTGATCCACGCCCAGCACGCCGTCCTGTCGGACGTGGGCGGGGTTGCGGTGATGCTCCAGCGCGAAGGCGAACGCGCCCGCCACCAGCACGGCGGCGCCGATCAGCACCAGCACCAGGCCCGTGAGCGCGCCGGCGGCGGCCACGATGAGCCCGAGGGCGACCACGATCGGCCAGTGCGACGGGGCGGGCAGATGAAGGCCATGCGGGTCCGGTGCCGCCGGGCGCGGCGCCGGCTTGCGCCCCTGGCTGTCACCGTATTTCTCGCGCCAGAACGAGTCACGCCCGTACACGGGCGGGATCTCGTCGAAGTCGTGCGGCGGCGGTGGGGACGACGTTCGCCACTCGAGCGTGCGGCCATCCCACGGGTCGGCGCCGGCCGGCGCCCCGTAACGGAGCGAGAGCAGGGCGTTCACGGCGAACAGGAAGACGCCGAAGGCGATGGCGAAGGCGCCGACCGTCGACCAGAAGTTCCAGAAGCCCCAGCCGGGGCCGGGGTTGTACGTGTAGATGCGTCGCGGCATGCCGATGGCGCCGAGGTAGTGCTGCGGAAAGAACGTGAGGTTGAAGCCGGCGAAGATGATCCAGAAGCCCAGGCGCCCGAGCCGCTCGTCCAGCAGGCGTCCGGTGATCTTCGGCCACCAGTAGGTCGCGCCGGCGAGGATGCCGAAGAGGCTGCCGCCGATCAGGACGTAGTGGAAGTGCGCCACCACGAAGTAGCTGTCGGTCTGCTGCAGGTCCACCGGCGGCGAGGCGTGCATGACGCCTGACAGGCCGCCGATGGTGAACAGCCCGACGAGTCCCGCCGCGAAGTGGAAGGGCACGGTGGCGCGGAGGGTGCCGCCCCACATCGTGGCCAGCCAGTTGAAGATCTTCACGCCGGTGGGAATCGCGATGATCATGGTGGCGATCGAGAAGAACGCGTCGGCCACCGGGCCCATGCCGGCCGCAAACATGTGGTGACTCCACACGCTGAAGCCGAAGAAGCCGATCAGGATCCCGGAGTAGATCATGATCTGCGCGCCGAAGAGCGGCTTGCGTGAGAACGTCGGCAGCACCTCGGACACGATGCCGAAGGCGGGCAGGATCAGGATGTAGACCTCCGGGTGACCGAAGATCCAGAAGAGGTGCTGCCAGAGGTGCAGGTCACCGCCCGCGGCCACGTCGAAGAAATGGGTGCCGAAGAAGCGGTCGAACATGAGGTAGATCAGCGCCACCGTGACCGGCGGAAAGGCGAGCACGATCAGGAACTGCGTCACCAGCGTCATCCAGACGAACAGCGGCATGCGCATGAGGGTCATGCCGGGGGCGCGCATGTTGAGGATGGTCACGATGAAGTTCACGCCGGCCATGATCGACGAGGCGCCGAGCACCTGGAGGCTCAGCATCCAGAAGTCGATCGCCGGCCCCGGTGAGAACTGGCGCGTGGTGAGGTTGGCGTAGCCGAACCAGCCGGCGTTGGGCGGCGTGCCGACGAGGAAGCTGGCGTTCAGGAGCAACCCACCGAGCAGGAAGATCCAGTACGAGAGCGCGTTGAGCCGCGGGAAGGCGACGTCGCGGGCGCCGATCATGAGCGGCACCAGATAATTGAAGAACACCGAGTTGAGCGGCATGATCGCCAGGAACACCATCGTGGTGCCGTGCATCGTGAACAGCGAGTTGAACGTCTCCGCGCTCATCACCGTGTTCAGCGGCCGCGCGAGCTGCAGGCGGATCAGCAGCGCCTCGATGCCGCCGATCAGGAAGAACGCGAACGCGGTGACGCCGTACAGGATGCCGATGCGTTTGTGGTCGACCGTCGTGATCCACGACCAGACGCCGGTGGCCTGGTCCGCGTGCGCGTGCGCGAGCTCGTGCGGCCGCAGCGCGTGCTGAATGGCCATCACTTCAGCCCGATCAGGTACGCGGCCACGGCGTTCGCCTGCTCGTCGGTGAGCCCGAGCTCCGGCATCTTGGCGCCGGGCTTCAGCCGCTGCGGCTCGCGCACCCAGGCCGCGACGTTGGCCGGCGTGTTCGGCCACATGCCGGCGGCGAGCATGGTGCGGCCGCCGAAGTGGGTGAGGTTGGGCCCGAGCATCCCGGCCGACACCCCCTCGATGGTGTGGCAGCCGACGCAGGCGCTCTTCGCGAAGATCGCCTTGCCCTCGGCGGCCAGCCCGCTCGGCTCCGCCGGCGCCGCCCTCTGGCGCGCCACCCACGCGTCGAACTCCGCCGCCGGCTGCACGATCACGCGCATGCCCATGTTGGCGTGCGAGGCGCCGCAGAACTCCGCGCACTGTCCCCAGTGCTCGCCGGGGCGGTCGGGTGTGAGCACGATACGGTTGTGGCGGCCGGGGACGACGTCGCGCTTGCCGCCGAGGTGCGGCACCCAGAACGAGTGGATGACGTCCGGCCCCTCGAGATTGATGACGATCGTCCGTCCGACGGGCAGGTGCAGCTCGTTCGCGGTGACGACGTCGAGGTCGGGGTAGCGGAACTCCCACCACCACTGCCAGCCCCGCACCTGGACGGCCAGGCCGCGGGGTGGCGCGGCCTGGCTCTGAGTACGGAAGATGATCTGGATCGTCGGGATGGCGATCACCAGCAGCACGAGCGCCGGCACGATGGTCCAGGCGAGCTCCAGGAAGGTGTGGCCGCGGATCTGCGCGGGCAGCGGGGCGTCGGGCCGCGCGCGGTAGCGCACGAGGATGTAGCCGAGCGCGACGAAGACGGTGAGACCGATGAGGGCCGTCGCCCACGTGATGATCGCGTACACGCCGAGGATCGAGCGGGCGAAGTCGGAGGCGGGCACGACGGTGGACATCGGACCGCCCCAGGCGCAGCCACCGGCGAGCGGGACGAGCGTGGCGAGCGCGACGCGGACGACGAGCGTTCCGCCCGGTACGGGGCTCACGCTGACTGACGGTACCGCGCCGTCCCGGCCTCCGCAACCCGAGCGGCGGCGCGCTACGCGGCGAGGCGCAGCAGCGTGTGCAGCAGCACGTTGGCGCCGCGCTCGATGGCGTCCCAGTCGCTCATCTCGTCGACGCGGTGGCTCCGGCCGCCGCGGGACGGGATGAAGATCATGCCGGAGTCGGTGACGCCGGCGAGATTCTGGGCATCGTGCCCGGCCGCGGAGTAGAGCCGCTGCGACGCCAGCCCCAGCGACGCGCACGCGGCCTCGATGGCCGCCTGCACGCGCGGCGCGCACGGCGCCGGCAGCGTCGCCGACAGCGGCCGCAGCTCCACGGTGATCCCGCGCGCGGCCGCCACCTCGCCCGCGAGCGCCTCGCAGTCGCGCGCGAGCCGCTCGAGGACGTCCGGATCGGGGTCGCGCATCTCGTGCACGAGCTCGGCGCGGCCGGGCACGATGTTGCTGGCGCCGGGATGCACGTGCACGACGCCGACGTTGGTGACGGCGCGCCCGCCGCCGCGGCCGACCACGAGGTCGCGCGCCTTCAGCGCGTAGTCGGCGGCGGCGAGGAAGGCATCGCGGCGGCGCTCCATCGGCGTGGTGCCGGCGTGGTCGGCCTGGCCGTGGAAGACGACGCGCGTGCGACGCACGCCGACGATCGAGTCGACGACGCCGATCGGGAGGCCCGCCTCCTCGAGCCGCGCGCCCTGCTCGATGTGCAGCTCGACGTAGGCGGCGACGCTGCCGCGCGGCGCGGCGGCCTCGGGCGCGCGCCGCGCGTCGAAGCCCGCGCGCCCCATGGCGTCCACGAGGCGGTCGCCGTCGACGGCGGCCATGGTGGCAATCGCCGCCGCGTCGAGCCGGCCGCAGAAGGCGCGCGAGCCGAAGAGGCTTCCGTAACGGCCTTCCTCGTCGCTCCACGCGGCCACCGCGAGCGGTCGCGGCGGTCGCGTCGTGCTCTCGCGGATCGCGTGCAGGCACTCGAGCCCCGCGATCACGCCGAGCGCGCCGTCGAGGATGCCGCCCTCGGGCACGGTGTCGATGTGCGAGCCGGTGAGGATCACGGGCGCGTCGATGCTCACGCGCGGGAGGCCGAGCCCGCCGAAGACGTTGCCGGCGGGATCGACCCACGTCGTGAGCCCGGCCGTCTTCAGCTCGCCGAGCAGCCACGCGCGCGCCTGCTCGTGCGGCGGACTCCAGCACATGCGCGTGACGCCGCCGCCCGGCAGCGCGCCGAAGCGCGCGAGCGCGAGCAGCCGGTCTTTCAGTCGTGGCAGCGACACGGCGAGCACGATCCGGGAGTATATCGCCTTGACTTCATGACGGAGTCGTTCCTAGAATGAACCGCCATTCAGTCAGCGCCCGCTGACCCGCCCAATCCCCAGGAGGGGACCGTGGATTTCACACTGACTCCCGCTCAGGAGGCGTTGCGCAAGCGCGTGCGCGCCTGGCTCACCGCCAACATCCCCGCCGACTGGAAAAAGTTCGGGCTGTCCGAGGTTCCGCGGCCCGAGGCCTACGATTTTCTCCGCACGTGGCAGAAGACGCTGCACGACGCGGGGTTCATCGGGCTCACGTGGCCCAAGGAGTACGGCGGCCAGAGCCTGACCTTCGTCGAGGAGATGGTGCTGCAGGAGGAGATGGCGCTGCAGAAAGCGCCGCCCGTCCTCAATATCCTCGGCGTGGGAATGGCGGGCCCCACCATCGTCGCCTACGGCACGGAAGAGCAGAAACAGCGGTACCCGGCCAAGATCCTGTCCTGCGAGGAGATCTGGTGCCAGGGCTACTCCGAGCCGAACTCCGGCTCCGACCTCGCGTCGCTGCAGACGCGCGCGGTGAAGGACGGCGAGCACTGGGTCATCAACGGCCAGAAGGTGTGGACGTCGCTCGCGCACATCGCCGACTGGATGATGCTGCTGGCGCGCACCGATCCCCAGGCGCCCAAGCACAAGGGCATCACCTACTTCCTGCTCGACATGAAGTCGCCCGGCGTCACGGTCAAGCCGCTCAAGCAGATCACCGGCGACGCCGAGTTCAACGAGGTCTTCTTCGACAACGTCCGCGTTCACGAGCGCCACGTCCTGGGCGGCGTCAACAACGGTTGGGCGGTGGGCCTGACCACGCTCATGTACGAGCGGCTCGCCCTCGGCTTCGGTCTCCAAGTACGGCTGCGCATCACGCTGGAGTCGCTCGTCGACATGGCCAAGCGGATGGAGAAGAACGGCCGCGCGATCACCAAGGACCCGGTCATGCGGCAGAAGCTCGCGGCGCTCTGGATCGACACCGAAGCCCTGAAATATACGGGCGCGCGCGCGGTCACGAAGCTGCTGCGCGGCGAGCTGCCGGGACCCGAGGCCTCCACGGGCAAGATGGGCTGGGTCGAGACGCACCAGCGCCTGCAAGAGCTGGCCATGGAGATCCAGGGGCCGTACGCCCTGCTGGGACGGGGCGCCGACGTCGCGGTCGACAACGGCGTGTGGCAGTATTCCTTCCTCCGGTCGCGCGCCAACTCGATCGAGGGCGGCACGACCGAGATCCAGAAGAACATCATCGGCGAGCGGGTGCTCGGGCTGCCGAAGGGATAGGGAACTCGGGTTATCGAGGCGCGCCACGGCTTTGCCGGGGCGCGCCAAGCGTTGGGGGGTGTGGGGGCCATTTCGGGGCCCCCACCCAGGAGAGCTTCCATGGACTTCGGGTTCAACGCCGACCAGGAAATGCTCCGCGCGACGGCGCGGAAGTTTCTCGAGAACGAGTGCCCGTCCGAGTTCGTCCGCGCGCGCATGGCCGAGGACGCGGGCTTCACGCCGGAATTCTGGACCAAGCTCGCCGAGCAGGGCTGGCTGGGCCTCGTGTATCCCGAGGCCTACGGCGGCGCCGGGCTCGGCTTCGTCGACCTCACCGTGCTCATGGAAGAGATGGGCCGCGCCGTGATGCCGGGGCCATTCTTCTCGACGCTGCTCGGCGGGCTCGCGATCCTCGAGGCCGGCTCCGACGCGCAGAAGAAGGAGTGGCTCACGAAGATCGCCGGGGGCGAGGCGCGCGTGACGCTGGCGTGGACGGAGCCGAACGCGCGCTGGGACGCCGCCGGCGTGACGACGACGGCCAAGGCGAGCGGCGGCGGCTTCACGCTGTCGGGCACGAAGCTGTTCGTCCCCGACGCGCACGTCGCCCAGGCGCTGGTGGTCGTCGCCCGCACCCGCGAGGGCAAGAATCCCGAGGAGGGCGTGAGCCTGTTCGTGGTGCCCACGAATGCCCGGGGCGTGTCGGTCAAGCTCCTGCCGACGATGGACCAGACCCGCAAGCTCTCCGAGGTGAAGCTGAGCGACGTCAGCGTGCCCGCGAGCGCGCTGATCGGCCAGAAGGACTCGGGCTGGGCGCCCCTGGCGCGCGTGGTCGAGCGCGCGACGGTCGCGCTCTGCGCCGAGATGTGCGGCGGCGCGCAGAAGGTGCTCGACATGACCACCGAGTACGCGAAGATCCGCATCGCGTTCGGCAAGCCGATCGGCTCGTACCAGGGCGTGAAGCACAAGGCCGCCGACATGCTCGTGGACGTCGAGAACGCCAAGTCGCTGACCTACTACGCGGCGTGGGCGGTGGACGAGAAGGTGCCCGAAGCGGCGCTGGCCGCCTCGATGGCGAAGGCGTACACGTCGGACGCGTTCCGCAAGGTGTCCGGCGCCGGCATCCAGCTGCACGGGGGCATCGGCTTCACCTGGGAGCACGACCTGCACCTCTACTTCAAGCGCGCGAAGTCCTCGGAGGCGACCTTCGGGGACGCGACGTACCACCGGGAGCGGGTCGCGCAGCTGATCAACTTATAAAATCGAGGGGGGCACGTCGAACGCGCCCCCCTCGAACTCCCCTGCTCGAACTCCCGCAATCGCGCGGCGGGCTACAACCGTTCCAGCGTGTCGACCGTTCGCTCGTTCTTCACGTCGCCGGTGTTCAGCGTGCCTTTGGGCTCGAGCAGGATCACGTGGACCTCGTCGGTGAGCGCCTGCGGGCAGTGCTCGACGCCGCGCGGGACGATGATGAACTGACCCGGCCCCACCTCGCGATCACCGTCGCGCAGCTGCATGCGGAGCCGGCCGGCGACCACCAGGAACAGCTCGTCCTCCGCGTCGTGGTGGTGCCAGACGAACTCCCCGCGCAGCTTCACGACCTTCACGTGCATGTCGTTGACGTCGCCGACGATCTTTGGCGACCAGGCGTCCGCGAAGCGCCCGAACGTCTCGGCCAGATCCACCACGCGCATCGTCCACCTCCTGCCCGTGTCAGGCGTCGCGCACCTCACACGGCCACGTCGAGTATAAGTAACTGATGCCCGACTCCGCCCCGCCGGCCGCCGAGCCCCGGCCGGCCGCCTCCGTCATCATCGTGCGGGACGCGCCGCCGGGCGCGCCCGAGCCGATCGAGGTCTATATGGTTCGCCGCCAGCGGAGCATGAAGTTCCTCGGCGGCTTCTATGCGTTTCCGGGCGGCAAGGTCGATCCCGGCGACGCGGCCTCGAGCGTGCTCGATGGTTGCCGTGGGCTCGACGCGGCGCGTGCCGCCGAGTGCTTCCCCGCGCACGGCGACCTGCCGCCGCTGGCCTTCTGGGTCACGGCCGTGCGCGAGCTATTGGAGGAGAGCGGCGTGATGCTCGCCTGCAACGGCGCCGGCGTGGTGGTGGATCCGCGCGCGCCGCGCGTGGCCGCGCGCGCCGACGCCGCGCGGCAGGCGCTCGTGGGCGACGGCGCGGACTTCGGCGCGCTGCTCGCCGAGGCCGGCTGGCGCTGCGACCTGCGCCCGCTGCGCTATCTCTCGCACTTCGTCACGCCCCGGACGAGCCCGATCCGCTTCAGCGCGCGCTTCTTCCTGTGCCGGCTGCCCGCGGGCCAGGCGCCGCGTCTTTACACGGAGGAGACGTCGGAGGGGTTCTGGATCCATCCGGGCGACGGCTACCGTCGCTTCCGCGCCGATGAGATGGCCATGGCCGAGCCCGCCGAGTACGGCCTGGCCTACATCGCGCAGTTCCGGTCGGTGGACGAGCTGTGGGCCGCCTGCGACGACAATCGCGAGAAGTTCACCGGCATCGTCGACCGCATCGAATTTCAATTCTGGAAGGACTTCGACTGGAGGGCCGGACGATGGAATCGCTGAGGAGGTTTCGCGCCGTCGCGCTGACAGTGCCCTTCGCGCTCGCGCTCTGGGTCATGATGTTCTTCGCCGCCGGCTACGGCCATGGCAACTACGTGCCCTTCGTCATCCTCTACGCGCCGTTGTTGGTGGTGAGCTCCATCGGGTGGATGACGTTCGTGGTGGCGCCCGCGCTCCACTTCGTCTACGCGGCGGTGGCGGACGTCGTGCGCGCGGGCGTCGTCTCCGTCCGCTACCTGATCGCGCTGGCCCTGGCACATTACGCCGCCATCGCCTACGTCGCCCTCGCCACCGCCGACGGCCGCGACGCCCTGCTCGACGCCGATCCCGCCCACTGGCGCGCGGCCGGCGTCTGGGTCGTCCTCAGTCTCGTCGTCTTCATCGTCTGGCAGGTGGCCCTGGTGCGGAGCATTCGGCGCCAGCCGCCGATGGTATTGTGACCGTCCACACGGCCATGGCCAACGCGGTGCCCTCGTTCCTCGACGACCACGTCGCCGCCGGCGGGGGCGCGCGTCCCGCCGTCGTCACGGCCGAGGCGACGACGTCCTACGCCGATCTGCTCGCGCTGACCTGCCGGACGGGCAATGCGCTGCGTGGCCTCGGCCTGGCGTCCGGGCAGCGCGTGGCACTGCTGTTGCCCGATTCGCTCGCGTGGGCGGCGGTCTTCTTCGGTGCCCTCCGCATCGGCGTGGTGGCCGTCCCGCTGAACACCCGGCTTGCCGCCGCCGACTGGGCGGCGATGCTCGCCGACAGCGGCGCGCGCGTGCTCGTCACCGACGCCACGCGGCTGCGCGACCTCGCCCCGAAGCTCGGCGAGCTGCCGCACCTGGCGCACGTGATCGTCGCCGGCGGCGGCGATGCCACGAGCCTGGAAACGCTGCAGACGCGCGCGTCGGACACGCTCGCGGTGGAGCCCGTGAGCGGCGAGGCCGGCGCCTTCTGGCTCTACACGTCGGGCACGACCGGCGGGCCGAAGGCGGCCATCCACGCGCATCGCGACCTGCTCGCGTGCCGGCACTACGCCATCGACGTGCTGGGCGCCACGCAGGCGGACCGGACGCTCGCGACCTCCAAGCTGTTCTTCGCTTACGCGCTCGGCAACGCGCTGTTGATCCCGCTCTTCGCCGGCGCGTGCACGTACCTGGAGGAGCACTGGGCCGAGCCCGACGCCGTCGCGCGCGCCGTGACGGCGTTCCGGCCGACGCTGTTCTTCTCGG